>NZ_WTZR01000003.1:0-119987 GCF_009889665.1 Candidatus Hikarchaeum yamanae
CTTTCTCTTCTTCAGGTGCATTTCCTTCTTCAAGCTCAATCACTTCTTTCTCTTCTTCAGGTGCATTTCCTTCTTCAGAATCGATTATTTCTTTATTTTCTATACTTTCTATTATTTCTGTCGCCGGTTCCATTTTTAGTTTCACCTTCTATACACTTACATTACTCCTAAACTCTGCATAAAATTAGCTAACTAAATAGCCTCTCCTCTGATAATGGTCAGTTTGCTTTTCTATTCGTAATGAAGTACTCTAACGAGTTGGGCTACTTGTCCTATGGGTTTAATAGTTTCGAGAGAAAAATTCCCTTGACGTACCCTTTATATGCTAAACTATTATTATCTTTTATTGTGCAATATATTGAAAATTTAGTAGCTTATGGTAATCCAAATGTCACCGCAAATCATTCTTCCACCCTCGAAATCACCACTGATTCTTATTTAACCCCTTCTGGAGATTGCATAGTTGGTATCTCTTCTAACCGATCCCCTTCTATTTTTTCCAACGATTTCATTGCCGCCTGTCAAACCAACACTGCAAAAATAACTGCCAAATTATCCGTTGGCAGTCACGAACAATATATTTTCGGCTGTGGTCACCCCGATCTAACATTTAAAAGTACCAATTCTGCCGTCATCCGAACAAGCTCCTATGTCGATGATCGAACTATCATGATCAATTCAGATACTGCAGCAAAGAATTTGAATAGAAATATCATCTCCCTCTTACAAAATGGAAATAAAATCAGTGTTCGCTTAACTGTTCTATAGAACCAATTCCTTATAGTTCTCGAACCCAATCTATTTTTTCATGATAACTCCATCTGATCTCACTGTAGCAATAGTTGATGGTTATGTGGACGAACCTGCCCATTTTGGAGTCCCTCCCTATATCTCCACTTATCCTCGATACACAGCCGGAGCATTGGTCGACGCTGGGGTGTCTCCTCGCAATATAATCTACCACACAATCGATGCACTTCGACAAGAACACAACCGTTGGGACTGCATAGAGAATTCAGATCTATTAATTTACATCGGGGGCATGACCGTTCCAGGAAAATATGTGGGTGGGACACCTGCCGAACCAGATGAAGTCAAAAAAATATCCTGGACGGCAAAAGGAGTATCTCTTCTTGGAGGTCCCATCAAATTCGGTGTCGGAATTAAAAACGAGGGGGCTAGTGATATGCATAGAGATGATCTAGACTACACGTTCGTGGCAAAAGGAGATGTAGAAGCCGCTGCTTATGATTTAATCCATCAAAATCTTGAAGGATTTTCTGATAGAATGCGCGATAATGACGAGATTCAAAAATGGGCATCAAAAGGTTCTTTTATAGTTAAACAACATCCCAATCATCCCCATTATCTCATTTGCGAAATTGAAACTTCCCGTGGTTGTGCTTATCGATGTTCATTTTGCACCGAACCACTCTATGGTTCCAAACCATCTTTTAGGTCTGTTGACTCTATATTGCAAGAAATATCCGAACTCTATAACTCTGGAATTCGCCATTTTCGCATCGGGCGTCAAGCGGACATACTAGCCTATGGTGGAGATGGAAAGTGCCCCAATCCCTCTGAGCTATACGATCTTTATTCTGGTATTCATAGGGTGGCCCCGTCACTTGAGACTCTTCATCTAGACAATATGAACCCAATTACTATTGTAAATTGGCCTTCGGAATCTGCAGAATGTTTGCGCATTATTTCTAAATTTAATACACCTGGAGACACTGCCGCATTTGGTCTCGAATCTGCTGACCCAGTAGTGTATGATGAAAACAACCTCAATGTAACTGCAGAAGAGTGTTTTGTAGCGATAGAATCTGTTAACAAAGAATCTGGCTGGAGGCCAACCAAAGACTCACTACCAAAATTACTCCCCGGAATTAACCTTGTACACGGGCTCAAAGGGGAAACTAAAGAAACCTTTGAGCTCAATAAAAAATTCCTTAAAAGAGTTTTAGATTCTGGATTTTTAGTCCGCAGGGTCAACATACGCCAAGTTATGGCATTCCCTGGAACTCCCATGTCCAGTACTGGCGCATCCATCGCAATGGACCACAAGAAACACTTCCGAAAATACAAGGAAGAAGTCCGTCACACTTTCGATAATTTAATGATTCAAAAAGTCGCTCCGATTGGTACTATATTACCCCACGTACATCTAGAGTTCCAGAATGGTAGGTTCACCTTCGGAAGACAACTTGGCACTTACCCAATTCTTGTAGGGTTTCCTGGAAAACTTCCTCTTGGAACTGTTCTCGACGCCATTGTGGTCAATCATGGCCAAAGATCTGTCACGGCACTCCCGCTAAAATTGAACCTCAATACCGCGACATTCTCTGAACTATTAGCAATCCCTGGTGTAGGTAAAAAAAGAGCACAAACTTTGATTTCAAATCGCCCCTATATGTCAATCGAAGCCGCATCCAATTCGATTGAAGTAGATATATCTCGGTTTGCTACTACCCTTCTATAGAGAATGAGTCCCTCCTATTTTATTCTAGCACGTCTTCAACAACACTTGCCATAGAAAAATTTGGTTTGACGTCGATTATTTCTATCTTTACTTGTTCACCCACGCTTGACCCTGGAACAATTATGACATACCCCCTCTCAGCACGTGCTATGCCATCTCCTTGTTTCCCCAAACTTTCTATTTCTACATACCGTATCTCTCCCACTTCAACCGGCGGTTGTGGGTAATTAGGTGCAGTAGTAGATTCTGTTTGAACCCCTAGTTCAAAGTCTTCTCCTTGCTTTACTAGCGCAATTCGATACACCTCTCCTTTCTCCAAACTTTGATTCTCAATCTCTTCGTTTGGAATCCTAATAATATGGTCTCCGTCTATCTTTTCAATCCCTGCATTAAACAAACATAAAACTTGATCTAAATTTATCATACCGATATCCTCAAATGACCTGAGTTGCACCCCAACTTAATAGCCCTGTCGGTATTTCTATATACTTTTCCCATCTATATTCTTTGCACCTTCTGAATCATGAACAATCAATTTCTCCTTTCCCGTCTTTAAACTTTTATATCCCTTTACCAATTGTATTGATTCTTCTATTTCACGTATGGTTCTTTCTTTTAGAACCTCTGCCATTTTCATCGCTTCTTTGTACTCTATCTCTCTACCAATCCCTTCACATTCATGTACTAATATATCTCCTACTTTTTCTACAATCTCACCCTTAGGATTGTTACTTCCCCCCAAATCAACACTGAATGGATATGTCTCACAAATCAAAGGTTTGAACCCATATATGCTACACATCCCCTTCCCCTCCGTTTCTCTATAAAATGAACAATCTCCACACCCTCCTATCTGCAAAGCCCATTCGAACGTTTCTCCAACTAATTCCCCTTTCTCATTTTCCCGAACCCCAAAAGGCATCGGACGAGCAATGTCTCTCCATTCCATTTTACCAACATTTTGTATTTTCTTTATCTCACTTGGAAATATTGTCGCCGTGTGCTCTTCGTCTCCCCCTTTGCAACAAGCCCCACAATCAGTACACTCAAAACCAATTCCCACAATAGTCTCTGCTAATTCTTTCACATCTAACATTTGTGCAGCTACTAACTCTTCTTCCAATTTCACACCTAATATTCACAACCCATTTGTTAAAATCCATCGAAGAAAGACTACCCTACCATCTATGTTTTATCCAATTATGTCCTATGTTCTAATTGCAAATGAAAGGTAAAAGCTGGTATCAAGAAATCCCAAATGCCACTCGGTATGATACCAAGCGTTTCTCAAAAGGAGGGAGTCTAATCGATTCTCATGAGAAACAAATAGTAACTAATTTTATAGACACCATCGATGGAAAAAAGATTTTAGATATAGCCTGTGGGACTGCAAGATTCAGTCTAATGTTAGCAGATCTTGGAGCCGATGTCGTTGCGCTCGATATCTCTGAGCCCATGATAGAAATTGGAAAAAATAAATTGGGTCAATCATCCCATGCTGGAGATCTAACCTTTTTGCATGCAGATGCAGGGAATTTGCCATTTGAAGATTCCTCTTTTGATATAATTCTGGCCATGAGATTTTTCCACTTAACTCCAATTCCCATGTATTTCTTTTTAGAATTTCTCCGCGTCGCCCGTGAAAAAATTATTTTCGATACTTTCAACAAATATAGTGCACGATCTTTCTATAACTGGTTATTGCCCATGGGATCCACGCTCCACGATAGGTCCTATATATCTCGATTGTTATCGTCTGTAGACATGACAATTGAAGATTCTCACCAGGATTTTATTTTTCCGTACGGAATCTATAGGAATCTCCCGCTTTCCATAGCAAAACCTATACGATCTATCGATTCTTCAGCCGTTTCAACTTCGATAGGCCAACGGGTTTCAACCGTATCTTATTGGTCTGTATCTCTTTGAAGTCTACCGATTCAAGTCCGTTAAATTAATATAGACTCGCTAACCTCCAATTAGTAATCACTATGGCACACAATCAGCCTTTCATCATACTAGGCGACAGTACTCAACGCACACAAGGACGGGATGCACAATCTATGAATATCGCTGCTGGAAAAGCAGTCGCAGAATCAGTTAGAACTACATTGGGCCCTCGGGGAATGGATAAAATGCTGGTAACCTCTTCTGGAGATGTAATCATAACAAATGATGGCGCTACTATTTTGAAACAAATGGATATTGAACATCCTGCTGCTCAAATGATCGTAGAAGTATCTGAATCTCAAGAAGAAGAGGTCGGGGATGGCACTACGACCGCAGCTGTCATAGCCGGCCAATTACTAGCCAAAGCCGAGAAACTCCTAGAAGACGACGTTCACCCAACAACTATTGTGGAGGGCTATTCTGAGGCAAATCAAATTGCACAAGAAGCTATCACCTCTCATATTCTAAGTGAATCTCTGGACGACAAAACTCTGCAAAAAGTCGCCACCACTAGTATGACTGGCAAAGGAACTGGAGATGTTTCCCCATCTGAACTATCTAAAATCATTGTCGATGCTGTCAAACATGTCGCCAAATCTGGAAACGTAAATCGAGATGACATCCATCTTCAGACGCGTGTAGGTGCTTCTTCTAGTGCAACAGAACTAGTAAAAGGATTCATATTGGAATCTGAAAGGGCACACGAAAACATGCCCAAATCCGTTTCTAAAGGAAAAGTTCTAATTCTAGATATGGACCTAGAAATACGCGACCCCGAAGTTGATGCAGAATTCACAATAACCAGTGTTGATCAACTAACCGCTGCTTTTGAGGCCGAGGAAGCCGAGCTTCGTGACTATGCAGATACAATTTCCAAAGCTGGAGTGAATGTTGTATTTTGCACTGAAGACATAGATAATCGAGTTGCAGGATTTTTATCTGACAAAGACATTCTCGCATTCGAGGATGTTAGCAGCGACGATGCAAAAGCCCTCTCTCGCGCTACCGGTGCAATGAGGGTTGCGACTCTACATAATCTCTCTAATGAAGATTTGGGTACTGTGGATTCCCTCGAGATTCAAAAATTCAACGACGATGAATTGACCTTTGTAGAAGCAGGATCAAAAGCAGAAGCAGTCACTGTTTTCTTACGTGGTGGAACTGAACATATTGTAGATGAACTAGAACGTGCTGTCAGTGATGGATTGGACGTGGTTACCGCTGCTGTGGAATCTGGCGAGGTCGTTCCTGGGGCTGGTGTAGTCGAGATTGGAATCGCAAGTCGTGTCCGAAGTGTAGCAGCTTCTATTGAAGGAAGGAAGCAATTGGCCGTCGAAGCATTCGCAGATGCCGTAGAGGTAATCCCTAGAACTTTAGCAGAAAATGCGGGACTAGATCAGATTGATACACTTGTCGACCTCCGGGCTGCAAATGATTCTGGCCGCGCAGGAATAATTGCCAAAGGGGAATCTGGAGAACTAGCCGATCCGGTAAAACACGGAATTTTGGATCCTGCTGCAGTAAAAAGAGAAGCAATTGATAGTGCCACTGAAGCAGCAACTATGATCATTCGAATAGACGATATTATCGCAGCGAGTTAAGTTTCATCTCTCTGAGTCACTTTCGTTAATTTTTTGAATTCTTCGAATTCCCCCTATTTCTTCTATTATATCTCTCACTGGAACTGGAACCAGAGACCGCCAATCCTCTTCATTTTCCATCCTCCTTCTCACTTCTGCCCCTTCCAACACTTCTCGATCAAACATTGGAACTTGTCGGATCTCTTTCCCTGCTTCTCTAAACAATTGAATCACAAGTGGATTATTAGAATAAGCCACATCAAAACTTGGGCTTATGCTCTCAACATGACTCACCCAAATGGAGTTTCGTTTTAAATCCTCTATTTGTACCACATACGAGGGAACATCAAATTCTTCAATTGCCCTTGTAACCATTAACATCCGCTCTCCTGCAGTGAATGGATTTTTCCCTGTGTGGGAATCTCCGGCACTTCCTATCCCTAATACTATCTCGTCCACTTCTCCTGAAATTTTTTCTACCACTTTATGGTGGCCATTATGATAAGGTTGAAATCGCCCAATATATATCCCCCTAACCATACCTTATCGATCGTTTTCATCTGTAATAACCATGCCGCGTATGGTTCGAAATTTATTTGCTACATTTATCATCTGTCTACAAAAAGTATATCAGCCCTCTTAACCCCTATATTAATACCACGTTTATGACTAAAAAGAGCCAGAAGCTTTCAGACCAGAAAACGACAAAACCATCAAATTCTGATGCCTCCTCCATTAAGAAAAATCCCCCTAAGGATTTGAAAATAAATGAGGAAATAGCTGAAGAAGATATACTTGGTGGATTGATCTTTTCCACAACTGACGAAGTACCCATACCTGAAAAATTAATTGACCAGGTGATTGGTCAAGACAGGGCAACAGAAGCTATCACCAAAGCCGCACTTCAACACAGACACGTCATGATGATCGGATCTCCCGGAACTGGAAAATCCATGCTAGCCAAAGCCATGGCAGAGCTACTGCCCAAGGAAGAGTTACAAGACGTTTTAGTTTATGAGAACTCCGATGATAAGAACGTTCCTAAAATCCGAACAGTACCTACTGGAAAAGGGCAACAAATCATTGATGCACATAAGGAAGAAGCCAAAAAACAAAATCAAATGAGATCATTTTTAATGTGGATGATCATCATCGCTGTAGTTGGATATGCACTCTTAATAGCACAAGATCCTTTACTTGGAATCCTGGCAGCTGCAGTTATTTATATAGCATTTAGGTATGGCTCCCGAAACGCAGACGCTCTGATTCCCAACTTATTAATCAACAATGCTGAACAAAATACTGCACCCTTTCACGACGCAACTGGATCTCATGCAGGAGCTCTTTTGGGAGATGTTCGGCATGACCCATTCCAATCAGGTGGCATGGAGACTCCCGCACATGAACGAGTAGAGGCTGGTGCCATACACAAAGCACATAAAGGCGTTCTCTTCATTGATGAGATCAACACCCTTGAACTTCGTTCTCAACAAATGCTAATGACTGCAGTACAAGAAAGAAAATTTTCTATAACTGGTCAATCTGAACGGTCTTCTGGTGCAATGGTCCAAACCGAACCGGTCCCCACCGACTTCATCATGATCGCTGCAGGAAACCTAGATGCAATGCAAAATATGCACCCAGCATTGAGAAATAGAATCAAAGGGTATGGGTATGAATTGTATATGGACAACACAATTAAAGACACCCCGGAAATCCGTAGAAAATATGTCCAATTTGTAGCACAAGAAATAACAAATGACGGTAGGATTCCTCATTTCACTAAAGAAGCAGTTGAAGAGATCCTCGTCGAAGCCCGAAGAAGGGCCTCCCGAAAAGGGCATTTGACTTTGGGCTTCCGATCATTGGGCGGTCTCATTCGAGCAGCCGGGGACTTAGCAAGATCTGCCGAGGAAAAGTATGCAACTCAAGAACATGTTTTGCAAGCAAAATCACGGTCACGTTCTATAGAGCAACAATTGGCAGATGAGTATGCCCAAAGACGGAAAGACTATGCCCTTTCTAGTAATGATGGCACTTCCGTCGCCCGCGTTAATGGTCTAGCTGTTATGGGTGAAGATTCCGGAATAGTTCTCCCTGTTATGGCCGAAGTCACACCCTCCCAAGGACGTGGAAAAATAATTGCAACCGGGCAACTACAAAAAATAGCTGAGGAATCAATAAAAAATGTTTCTGCCATTATTAAAAAATTCTCTGCAAAAGGTCTAACTGACCGTGATATCCATGTTCAATTTGTCCAATCTTATGAAGGAATAGAGGGGGATTCTGCGAGTGTAACGGTGGCAACAGCTGTCTTATCCGCTCTCGAAAACGTCCCTGTTAAACAAGATGTGGCTATGACTGGATCCCTTTCTGTTCGTGGAGATGTTCTCCCCGTTGGGGGTGTAACTCATAAAATTGAAGCTGCGGCAAAAGCTGGTATTTCCAGCGTTATTATTCCTAAAGCAAATGAACAAGACGTGATGCTTTCAAGTGAATATACCGGCGCAGTCGAAATGGTTTCAGCAACTAACATCTGCGACGTTCTCGATTTCGCTTTAGTTAACTCTGCCAAAAAGACTAAGCTTATTCGTAAGCTCAAAAAATCTTTTACCTAATCTCTAATTTCATTTCTCAATTATACTCTCATCAATTGCTTCACCAAAATGGCGAGCAGCATGTTCGTAGCAAACCAATACCTCATCCCCAACCTCTAAAGCTGTAACGGCTTTAGGACCTTTTTGGGTTGCTACTTTGACAGTTTCTGCATTCTGCAACAATGTCTCGATCCTATCTTCTCCTTTTTTTGTTCCAATTATAGCCTCAATCCGAAGCATAGGACGTTTTTCTATCTTACACCTTCCCACAACCGCTTCTCTAGTTTCTCCCTCGGTATTTACAATTTGAATCTCATCTCCACTTTGCAGTTCTGCCAGGTATCTGGTTTTTCCTCCTAAAGATCTAACGTATGCATGAACTGCCCCTGCATTCACCCGAAACGGCCGGGAAGCAACATATGGCGATTCTGCAGTTTCTGCATGTACAAAAAATAATCCCCTTGCCATTGAACCAATAAGCATACCCTCTTCTGAATGCATGAGAGAACCCGTATCTACACATACTCTATCTGCCATACCTGTACTTTTTACAGATACTACTGTTGCCCATTCCAATTCTAAAGCTTCTCTATCCGCTGAATCTCTTAAATCCACCGTTGATCTAATCTCACTCAGATCGTCGGAATCTATTAACACCCCATTGGCTCCTATCTCCAAAGTCTCGAAAGCGGTTCTAGCTTCTTCAGAACTATTTACTCCCGCAACCAATTCTGTTTGGTCCCCAATTCTTGCAATTAAATTTTCTAGAGGGATGATTTTCCAATCCTCTCCACTAACTATCGTATACTCTCCCACCTTAGCTATTTCCTCTGCCAATGATTCATGCCCCTTCGATAATATTCGAATATATCCTCCATCTGCACCTCCCCTTCTGACGGCTTTTACATCTGTAGAATCCGAGAGTTTTTTAGGTAATTCTACAGTCCCATCACCTTCACCTTTTTTTCCTATGATTACTGCATCAGCTGCATCCTGACCACTACCCGTCCCTTCTGCCTCCATTACCTGAACGTCATTGGTAGTAAACGCAGCAATTTTTATATTCCCTAACTCTCTAACGGCATTTACATCAACATCATTCACCAACACCCAATCTACTCCAGCTTCTAAACCTGCTGTTATGCGCCTCTTTTTGGACTCCCAATCCCCTGCATCTGCTTTAAGCCAAACACTCCGTTTCATTTTTCTAACAAACCTGATTTTTCCATCGCTTTCTCAACAGATACTCCATTGTGAACTATCTCTACCACTGCACGGGATATTGACTCTGGATCTTTATGTTGGAATATACACCGACCCATTGAAACTCCCGATGCACCTGCCTCCATCGCACCTTTCACCATTTCAATAGTCTCTTTATCCGTCCCTTTCTTCCCCCCTGCAATCACCACGGGTTTGGAGGTTGCAGCGACCACTGATTCAAAACTTTTTGGATCACCTGTGTATGCGGTTTTTATGATGTCCGCCCCAAGCTCTTCCCCGAGGCGAACAGCATGCGAAATTTTTTCTGGATCCTTCGCATTTTCTTCGTGTCCTCTAACATAGCACATCACTAGTATCGGCATACCAAATTCATTGGCATCTTTCGTTACCTTTGCAAGAGACTCTATCTGGTTCCCTTCATACTCACTTGTAACATTTATATGGTATGAAACCGCATCCGCACCAATTTTAACAGCCTCTTCAACAGTCCCAGTCAAACGCTTATCTCCTGGAGCCGGTCCAATATCTGTTGACCCATTTAAGTGCATAATATATCCTGCCCCATTTTTACTCTGATGAACCCTCTGTGCAATCCCCTTCTGGGAAAGAATGGCATCAACACCACCCCTTGTAACTGCGTCAACAGTTGATTCTACATCTCTCAATCCATCCACCGCCCCTTGAGTCAAGCCGTGGTCTATTGGTACAATGACGTATTTGTTACCTTTTCCAATTCTGCATAATCTTGCAGCCGTTCCTGTATTCATTAGTGTGTTATCGTGTCGCACTCACCGGTTATGTGCGTTACGGTTTATTATTCTCTGTTCCTCCTCTAATACCGCGTACCAATTCCCGAGCTTTCTCCTCTAGTAATCTAATCGTGTCTTCTCTATCAACTCCTTCTATTCGACCTTTATCAATCATATCTACAAATACACTCCCTGCTATCACTCCATCCGCCCCCGATCCGATTATCTCAGCTGCCTGATCCGCGTTACTCACACCAAACCCTACTGCTTTTGGAATGTTATATTTTCTTAATCTATCCAAACTTTCATACGTAGTCTGACTCACATCTCTATGGATGCCAGTTGTTCCTAGTCTAGCTTGAACATACACAAAACCTGAAATTTTTTCCATTATCTTTTTTATTCGTTGCTCACGTGTAGTAGGTGCAATAATGAATATTAAATCAACCCCCCTTTTATTGCAAACTTTCAGCAATAGCTCTGCTTCTTCAACCGGCAGATCTGGAATTATCATCCCACTTATACCACATTTAACGGAATCAGAAACAAACGATTCTATGGGGATCTCTCCATATTGATGAACTATATTGTAATATGTCATTACCACTATTGGAACCTCACAATCCATCCTAGAAACTAACTCAAAAAATTTCCCCGGAGTCATACCTGCTTCTAGAGCTCTATTTATTGCCTCTTGAATTATTGGCCCATCTGCTATTGGTTCTGAAAATGGCAATCCTAATTCTATTATTTTCGCCCCCCCTCGAACAAGCGCGGCTACATATTCTACTGTAGCCTCTTGATCTGGATCCCCTGCCGCTATGTATGGGATCAGTATTGGCCCATCTGAAAATGCATTCTTAATTAAACTCATATCCCTTTTTTAATCCGATCCATTGTCTGATTTTTTAATCCCAATCTGTGCGATTCTTCGATCACAGTTTCTACATCTTTGTCCCCTCTCCCCGACAGGTTTACAATTACTACTTCTCCTATATCTCCTTCAACATGATTCTCTAGGTATCCAATTGCATGAGACGTCTCGAGTGCCGGAATTATTCCTTCCATTTCTGATAGTAAGAAAAAGGCCTCTATTGCATTCTCATCACGGACAATTCTTGGTATTACTCGGCCCTCATCAACCAAATAGGCTAATTCTGGTCCCACCCCTGCATAATCCAATCCTGCAGAAATGCTATGGGATTCTACTATTTGTCCATCTACATCTTGAAGTATTTTTGTTCTCGCACCGTGCAACACACCTTCTTTCCCTATGGTCAAAGACGCCGAATGATGTGCTATCTTACCTTCTGATTCAGCTTCTATACCCTTTCCACCCGCTTCAACCGCAATTAAATTAACCTGTTCATCCTGCAGAAAATTGTAAAATGCACCCATTGCGTTTGAACCCCCTCCTGCACAAGCAACAACACTATCTGGAAGTCTCCCAATTTCCGCTTGAATTTGTTCCCGCGCCTCCTGTGATATTATCGCTTGAAAATCTCTTACCATTTTAGGGAATGGGTGTGGCCCTACCACTGACCCAATTACATAGTGTGTTGTATCTACACTCTTTGACCAATCCCTTAGTGTCTCATTTATTGCTTCTTTTAATGTTCCACTTCCTCTTTCAACCGAATTTACCTTCGCACCATTAATCTCCATACGAAATACATTTGGCCGCTGTCTATTGATGTCCTTTTTCCCCATATATATTTCACAATCCAATCCTAGATATGACGCAGCCATAGCAGTTGCAGTTCCATGCTGGCCAGCCCCAGTTTCCGCAATAATCCTATCCTTTCCCATGTATTTCGCTAGCAAGCACTGCCCAAGAGCGTTGTTCAATTTATGCGCACCTCCGTGCAAAAGATCTTCCCGTTTAAGATATATTTCCCTCCCATATTTTTCCGACAACCTTTCTGCCTTATACAATGGAGTTGGACGTCCTCCGAAATCTTTCAACCGATCAAAAAAATCATCCATAAATCCATCTTTATTATTTCTCACATAATTCTCATACGCCGAAGTCAATTCTGATATAGCTGGCATCAGCACCTCTGGCACGTATTGTCCTCCATATTTCCCAAATTTAGTACTATTCATATTTCGATCTGAGCAAACCGCTTTGTGTTCTCCCCTATGTCTCCTTGCATGATGGCCGTTCCGATAAGCAACCCATCTGCCCCCTCCTCATACATCGTTATAGCATCTGCCACACTTTTGATTCCACTCTCTGCAATTAAAATAACATCAGAAGGGACTTTGGGTGCAAGTAGTTTGAAGGTATTTAGATCTACCTCTAGGTTTTTTATATTCCTATTGTTTATCCCAATAATCTCCGCTCCAGCCCCCACTGCCATCTCTATTTCTTCCTCCGAATGTACTTCCACCAATACCTGGAATCCTCTTTGTTTCGCAGCCAAAACTAGTTTATCTACCTCCTCTACAAAACTAGCTATTATCAACACAATATCCGATTCGACGGCATCTAGTTGCATTTCATTCAATATGAAATCTTTTCTCAAAATAGGGACTTCAACCGCTTTTCTCACACGCTCAAGAGATTCAATCGATCCATGAAAATAATCTGGTTCAGTCAAAACAGACAGGGCAGTCGCCCCATTTTTCACCATAGAAATAGCCATCTCCACCGGATCATCATGACGTATCCCTTCCGTAGTTGGGCTTGTGGGTTTTATTTCCGCTATAATTGGAATGTTCCCCTTTTTTATAGATTTTTCCAATGCCTCTGGAAATGACCGTGCAGAAACCTCAACTCTCTCGCCAGGAGGCTCCCTTCGCCGAGCCGATTCTAGTATCGCCTGAATCTCAGGTGCCAGCCTCTCTTTTTTGTTCATTATTGTACGTTTATGAACTTATATGTACATAAGGTTAACTGTTCTGGAAATGAGAACCTGAATTAGATATAGCTCATTTTTGTTTGCTCTTTTTCTTTTTCCTAGCTTCTCTCGCCGCTTTATATGCTTCAAAATTACAAATTGGGCATCCGATCTCCCATGGATCTTTCCCCTTATGAATCACCAGTTCGGGAAGTCTATGGTCTTCACAAACCCTGTCTGATATTTCTATCTCACCCTCTCGTGGGAATGGAAGTGTATATCCACATTCAGGATACCTAGTACACCCTACCAACCGCGACCCACTCCTCATCCTCTTAATCGCAAGCTCTCCTCCTTCTTGGGAATTGCACTCTGGACACGAACCTATGACCAAATCTTCCTCCGCTTCTGCAACATCCGCTTCACAAATGGGACACCCATACACGAAAGTACCCCTCCCTGCAATCATTTTAATATTTTTCAAATCATGCTTTTCACAAATATTTTTTACCACTGTCGGCTCTCCTTTATTGGGCAATGGCAATGTGAATTTACATTCTGGCCAATTATCACATCCCACAAAGAATGATCCCCTTCTTCTGCTCTTCCTAACAACCAAATCTTTGCCGCAATCTGGACACGGACCTATTGTTTTATCAGCCTTCAACGCATTCCTTATATGCCCTCCTATTTCTTCCTCCGAACCCTTCAATTCCTCAAAAACCTCAGCTAAAATTTCTCTAGATCGCTTGGTAACTTCTTCTAATGTAGAATCTCCTTTGGCTATTTCCGCCATGTTCGATTCAAGCTCCGCAGTCATTTTTTCCGATACTACCAATTCTGCATATTTTTCCGCTGCTTCCACAACTCCTCTGGCCAAATTTGTAGGTTGGGGCGGATTCTCTTCTAAATATCCTCTCTGATAAAGTTTTTCTATTGTATTATGCCTTGTAGATTTCGTCCCGATTCCCATCTTTTCCATGGTCTCGATCAGCCTAGCCTGTCCATACCTTCTTGGGGGTTGGGTTTCCTTCTGTTCCACCCATGCTTGTTTCATAGATAGCTTGGATCCTTCTTCCACCTTCGGGATATAATTTTCTTCATTTTTGTGATAAGGATATACTCTGTGATATCCTTCCTTGACTAGCCGTCTCCCACTCGCCTTGAATAACTCACTTTCTGCTTCTACCACCACTCGAAGGTGATCCCATTCAGCAGGTTCTGCAACAGTTCCCATAAACCGTCTAACTATTAACTCATAAATTTTCCACTCTGCCGGTTCAAGACTTTCCTTTTTTGGAATTTGTATTGTAGGGTGGATAGGGGGGTGATCTGTTGTTTCTTTCTTCCCCCGTGTTGGCTTTTTATCTAGCTCTACGAGATATGTGGCATCTTCTTTAAATATAGAATTTTTAGAGAGGATATCTAGCAACTCTTTACAATCCAAACTTTTTGGATACACGGTATTATCCGTCCTTGGGTATGTGATATAACCCGCAGTGTATAGTGATTCTGCTATATTCATAGCGCGTTTTGCAACCACTCCTATTCCTCCCGCCGCCCGAATAAACTGAGTTGTATTAAATGGAGTTGGGGGCTGGTCAATTCTGGTTTTTTGCTTTACTTCTTCAACTTTTACTTCGCCCGCACCTTTGATAACCCTAAGTATTCTATCAGACTCTTCTGCCGATAGAACTCTATCACTTTCTTTCCCTTCTTCTGTGAAGAAATATTTCACTTGAAATCCTTTCGAATTCTCTCCAATTCCTCCCACTTCTGCAAATATTTCCCAATAATCTTCCGGAATAAATTCATCTATTTCCCTCTCCCGGTCGACTATCAGTTTAAGTGTCGGAGATTGAACCCTTCCTACTGAAATAAAGTCTTTCCCATACTGTTTTGACGCAAGAGATAGGTAACGTGTCAAAGCAGCTCCCCACACAAGATCTATGATCTGACGAGCCTCTCCCGCTTCTGCCAAATTAAAGTCAATTTCTTCTGGATTACTAAAACTATCTTTTATTTCCTTTGAAGTAATCGATGAAAACCGAACTCGTTCTATCGGAGTTTCTTTGTTTACTCCCCTGACAATTTCATATGCTTCTTTTCCAATTAACTCACCTTCTCTATCATAGTCAGTTGCCACAATCACTTTGTCTACTTTCGAACTAACTTGTTCTAACACTTTTACAATATCCGATCTAATCGGTTTCTTTATGATCTCCGCTTCAATCAATTCTTTCGGATCTATTTTATTCCAATCTGAATATTTTTTTGGAAAATCCACCCCAACCACATGCCCCGAGAGTCCCATACATTTTGCTCCATCCCATTCATAAACATTGATTTTATTTATTTTTTTAACCTTGGCAGATTTATCTGATAATATCTCAGCAACCCGCTTGGCAGCTATCTCCTTTTCCGATACAATCAATTCCATCTTTTTTGCCTCTATTTTTTTCCGAACACTGTGGCCGTCGAGCTCAAGCTATTGTAAACCTTTCCTTTCATTTTTATCAATCTAGAATCTCTTTTAGAATCTGATTAATGACAGCAGGGTCTGCATTTCCTCTTGTCTTTACCATCACTTTTCCAACTAAATAGTTCATAGCATTCCCTTCTCCTCTATTATAATCTTCCACCGCAGATTCGTTTTCCTTGACTACCTCTAGGACAATTTCCTCGACTTCCTGACCACTGCTAATCTCTAATTTCTCTTGATCAATTATCTCTTCTGGACTAATCTCTTCATCCAACATGCGACGTAATACAATCGATCTAGCATTTTTTTCTGTGATTTTTCCCTCAGATACTAATGCCATCACCCTTTTAAATTCATATAGTCTGTCTATTGCATCTTCTATATTCATATCTCGGTAGTTGAGTTCTCCCAGTATTATGTCCGCCACCCACCTAGCAGCAAGATCCGGATCAAACTCTTTAACCACTTCTTCATAAAACTCCGCAACATCTCTCGTTGAAGTTAATTTCGAAGCCACTTCCACTGTGAGCCCATATTCTTCATAGAATCTATTTCTTTTTGCTTCTGGTAATTCTGGAATCTCTATATTCTTCACATAATCTTCCCACCACTCTCCTGTTAAACTAGGCAGATCAAACTCGGTAAAATATCTATAATCTCCTTCTGTTTCCTTAGACCGCATCGATATGGTTATCCCTCGATTTTCATCCCAATGTCGTGTTTCCTGTTTGATTTCTCCCCCATGCATAATGGTATTTTTTTGCCTACTGATCTCATATACTAGTGCTTTCTCTGCCCCTTTATGACTAGATATATTTTTTATTTCAATTCTCTCTGCAGCTTGCAGAATTCTCCGGTCAATAGTACCATCTTCATTCACATTCGACCCACTTATCAATGAAACATTCGCATCTGCTCTCAATGATCCATCCCTTGTCGAGTCAAATACGCCTAGGTATTCTAAATCTTCTTCTAACTTTGCCAAAAATAACCTCACTTCTTTTGGAGCACGTAAATCCGGCTCTGTCACAATTTCAACTAAAGGAATCCCTGCCCTATTATAATCCACTAGGACATATTCGTCTCCTCTTTTTCCTTCTGATATATGCTGCAGACTACCGGGGTCCTCTTCTAAATGGGCACGTTCAATTCTTATTTTTCTCCGATTTCCCTCTACATTAATTTCCATTTGACCATTTGTACAAATGGGCTCATCATATTGTGTAATCTGAAAACCTTTAGGCAGATCTGGGTAAAAATAATTCTTCCGATGGAATGAAGTCTCTTCTGAAATATCTGCCCCAATTGCTTTACCTATTTTCACGGCGGCTCTCACTGCTGCTTCATTCAATGTAGGCAGGGCCCCCGGAAGACCCAGACATACCGGGCATACATTCGTATTTGGCTCTATAGACATTTTCGTGCTACATCTGCAGAAAATTTTAGTATTAGTCTCGAGTTGAACATGAACCTCTAGTCCAATCACCGGAACGACATCTCCCCCTCTCATTTGAACCATTTGTTCCAAATTTGACGTGAAAGAGTTAAAATATACTGTTTATTTCATCCATCTCCCAAAAAACCAAGAAGTATAAGCGATCGAATCCCTCATAAGTGATATAGAGTGCGATTAAATTCCCCATTTAACACATCACTCACGGGCAACTATGTACATTGAAAAGCTCGTCCTAGATAATTTCAAGAGTTTCGGTCGAAAAACCGAAATACCCTTCTACGAAGATTTTACTACCATTAGCGGTCCAAATGGATCCGGAAAATCAAATATAATCGATGCAATTCTATTCTGCCTAGGACTCTCCCGAAGTTCCCGAATACGAGCAGAAAAATTAACGGATTTAATCTATAACCCTGGAACTGAATCTGGTTCCTCTCCTCCCGTCGAAGCAACCGTTGAGGTCATTTTAAATAACACTAATGGGTCGCTTTCCCAAGAACAATTAATTTCCATTCTCGAATCCGATCGAATAGGCGATACATCTCATATACGTATAACCCGGCGTGTAAAAAAGACCGCTAAAAATTATTATTCTTATTACTATGTAAACGACCGTCCTGTCAAACTATCCTCTATTCAGGATTTACTAGCACAAGTCGGAATCACTCCCGAGGGCTATAACGTTGTCATGCAAGGAGATGTAACAAGCCTAATCCAAATGACCCCCATCCAACGTAGACTTATCATAGACGAAATAGCAGGAGTCGCAGAATTTGACAATAAAAAAGAAAAGTCACTCGCCGAACTTACCACCGTAGAAGAACATATGTCTACTGCAAAAATTCATATAACTGAAAAACAGCAGCAACTTACCAAACTTTCTGCCGAACGAGAAGTCGCCCTCAAATATCAAAAATTCCGGGATGAGAAATCTGTTCTATCTGGCCATTTGAAAGCTGCAGAATTATCTACTAAATCAAACGAACTTAAGGAACAACTCCAATCCATATCTACTGAAGAAAATAATTTATCCATACTCGAGAAAAAATTCAAAGCTATATCTGACTCCGTAAACTCTGTAGAAAAAGATCTTGAAAACCTGAATCTTCAAATAGAACTAAAAGGCGGGAAAGAACAGTTTTCTTTACTTAGAGAAATAGAGGGAATAAAAGGTAATGTAGCTAGATTTGAAGGGGAATCTCTCTCAACCCTGAATCAAATTAAAGAGATCGAAGTCACTCGAAGAACTGCATTTATAGAGCTCGATAAAAAACAAGAATTTTTGTCTGAAATTGAAACTCAAATTAGGGATAAAAAACTAACCAAATCTACACTATTAGTTGAATCAAATTCGAAAAAAGATCAGCTACATACCATCCAGTCAAAAATTGAAGATCTGGGTTCTGAATTTGAAGATTCTCAAAATCAGTTAACCAATCTCAAAAACGAACTAAATTCTGCCCAAGAGGATAGATATCTCCAGCAACGTGAACAAGATGAATTACTCGACGAAGCCCGCAGAAGATCAAACGAAATAGAAAGTGTTTCTAAAGAATTAGAACAAGTCAACTCTCGATTCCCCGAATTTGAGAACTTACTTGAAAATCTACAATCTGAACTTGAATCTGCCCAACACTCTCAACTAAAAACCGAGGAAAAAATATTGAAATTGCAACGGGAAAAAACTCTTTTTAATACCCAGTTAGATTCACTCTCCCTTACTATAGTCAAGTCAAAAAAAGATTACTCAATCCTCGAAAATAAAACAAAAAACAAAGGAGTTCTATCTTTTAATAGGGCCGTCATGTCTATCCTTGGTAGTGATATTGACGGTGTACATGGAACCGTCTCACAGCTCGGAACTGTGGATAGAAAATACTCACGTGCCTGCGAAATAGCAGCTGGAATTCGACTTTCTCACATTGTAGTTGAAGACGATCAGGTCGCCCAAACATGCATAAATTATCTTAATAAAAACAATGTTGGACGGGCAACATTTTTACCTCTTAATCGGATAAAAAAACCCACTAAAAATCAACTCAAAGATGAACCTGGAGTCATCGACTTTGCGATCAATCTAGTTAATTTTGATCCCATCTATACTAGCATTTTCTCTCATGTTTTTGGTTCTACAATTGTTGTTGATAATTTAGAAAACGCACGTTCTATTTCTGGTAGAAACCGAATCGTAACTCTTCCTGGAGATCTTATCGAACCTTCTGGGGCAATGACTGGGGGGCCTCTCAAACACCCAAGATATACTTTTCTAACTGACGATGAGACCCACCTCCAAAATATGGCAACCGAAATCATCCAATTAGAATCTCAACAATCTTCCCTAATTGATTCTATAAGCTCTATTGAATCTCAAATAGAATCGGCCCGAGAGAAACGAATTGAATCACTTGATAACATTCGTGGAGTGACCTATCACATAGGACAAGTTCGCAAAGACTATGAAGATTTTTCCACTCGATCTTCCCCTCTTGAAAACCGTCTTAACGAACTCAAAAATGAAAGAAATTCGGTGAAGGATACAATGAAAATAGTTGAGAACAAACTAGATGAATTTGACACTTCTATACTCTCTATTGACTCTCAAATTTTTCATGTGGAATCCACTCTAACTGGATCTGATCTACCAAAACTTTCAACAGAATTTGATTCACTTTCCGATTCAATATCAACAATTGAAAAACAAATAGAAAGAATCGATTCAACATTAAATGAATTAAATCTTGAGCAGAAATATATCGAAGATTCTATTTCTGGTTTACATCTCCGGATAGAAACCTCTCAAAATACAGCAGCTACTATGTCCGAACGAATCGAATCTCTGCAATCAAAAACAAGCGATCTAGAGAAAGTTCTCTCACAAAAAGAAAGTTCATTTAACACATTGGAATCTGAATTAACCGAAATTAAAGCCGAACGAGATCTGGTCCAAGAGCGTCTTAGAACTTATAGAGACCTAAAAGATTCACAATCTGAAAAAGTAGCATTGCAAAAATCCCACATAGCGAATCTTGTTTCGACTTCCGATTCACTTTCCAATGAGATAGTTGAGCTTGAGTCAAGTATGGGGGAAATCCCTGAAAAAAGTTCTTTCGATCTCCCAACTTTGTTATTAAAAATAACTGATCTTGAACAAAAAATGATCCAACTAGAACCCGTAAATATGCTCGCAGTAGCCGAGTACGAATCTGTTGATTCTTCATTATTTGGCCTAACTGAAAAACTAAGTATTTTATCAGACGAGTCAAAAGCAATCCATGAACGAATTGAAAGTTATGAAGATGCCAAAAAAGAAGCATTCCTAGAGACATTCCATGGGATCGATAATCAATTCCAAGAAATATTTGGAAAACTTTCTGCTGGAACCGGGGAACTACACATTGAGAATACGGATGATCCATTTTCTGGTGGTCTAACCATGTTGGCGAAACCACGAGACAAACCCCTCCAACGATTAAACGCCATGTCTGGCGGTGAGAAATCACTTACGGCGTTGTCATTCATATTTGCCATCCAGAGGTATAGTCCCGCACCCTTCTACGCTCTTGATGAAATCGACGCGTTCCTCGATGCCTCCAATGCAGAGTTAGTTGGAGAACTTCTAGATGAGCTTGCCATTGGGACACAGTTCATAGTTGTATCTCATAGATCTGCATTACTCGAACGATCCGAACGTGCAATAGGGGTCGTAATGCAAGAAAATAATATTTCGGCAGTCACTGGAATATCACTCACTACCGAGGCGAATATTCTGTCATGAGTTTCTCCAATGAACAAGAAAGTTTTTCTTTCTCCTACGACCCCCTCAATGAACCAATCAATATATTGGTACAACTTGCAAAAGATGGTGAAATCGACCCCTGGGATATTGATATAGTAAGTGTAACTGACAAATTCTTGGCACGACTTGACAAATCCGATCTCCGAACATCTGCCAGAGCACTTCTCTACGCTAGTGTCCTCCTCCGAATCAAGTCCGATATAATTTTCCCCCCTGAACTACCCCCTGAGAAAGATAACCTTGAAAATGGAATGGACTCTATGTCTAATGAAGATCCACTTTCTGTTTTTGAAAAAGAACTAGATAGAAGACTGGCTAGGAAACGAGTTAGAGGTTCTCCTAGAACTCTCGAAGAACTCGTCCGCGAATTAAGAGATGCTGAATTAAATTCAAATTGGAAACTATCACGTCAGTATGACACTTCGGATTCCCCTCATGGCTTCTGGAGGGGGGTACAGCGCCTTGATTATCATGACGGCGATCAATTTAGACTCGAGAATGAACCCACCGAAAAAGATGTCATTGGAACTGCCCATGTTGAACCAATTGAAGAATCAATTTCTCAACTATCTCTTCTACTCCAATCTTTGTATGAAGACGGGAAATCAGAAGTTTCGTTCGAAGAACTAATCCGATCTGATAGATCTAGAGTTTCTTTATTTTTGGCACTTTTATTCATGGCTCAAAGGGGAAATGTGTATCTAGAACAGGACGAATTATTTGGAGATTTACGAGTGAAGAATCTTCTCTTATAGTATTATTTTACATAAAAATTTCCCCTTTCATTTCCCTTTTCAATCGTACACCACTAGCGATTCAATCTTAACATCCGAAATTTTTTCGAGTCTTTTTCTTCCATTAAGTTGGCTCAACTCTACCATGAATCCAAAACCCACCACTAGATCTTTTGGAACCAATTTAAATGCTGCAATTGCTGTGCCCCCTGTTGCCAACAAATCATCTATTATTAACACGTTCTTCGACGTTTCGAATGCATCTTTGTGCACTTGAATCTCCGTTTCTCCATATTCTAGCTTAACAGGCTGTGAGTGCACCTCTCTAGGCAATTTATCTGGTTTTCTCAACGGGACAAAACCCGCGTTCAATTTGTAGGCAATCGGAGCCCCCACAATAAACCCTCTCGATTCAATAGAAGCCACTGTATCAATTCCGGAATCTTCCCATATTTCGGTCATTTCATCAATCAGAATATTGAATATTTCTTGATTTTTCCATACCGGCGTTAAATCTTTAAATCCAACCCCTGGTATTGGATAATCTCGTATTTCTATAATCTCCTTCTTTATTCCTCTCATTCTTTTTTCGATCCCACTTCAATTAGATCTTGGCGCATCTCTGAAAGTTTATCCTCCATAACATACATCACATCATTTTTCAACACTTCTATATCCCAACTGCTCTCCGAATATTTTTCTATGGACCACATGAATGCAAATTTTGTCCCTATGAACCAGACAATTAGGCCTAAGATTATTATGAAGAGCCCTGCCCCTGGGAATATCCGATAGTTAATTATTGCTGGAGTATATCTCTGCAAACCAATTGGAATTAGTCCCCCCATTCCCACTCCCGCAATCACTATGGCTGTAGATATTGCAGTTATGATAAACCACAAACCTATGTATATTCCCATCTGCTTAATCGCATTTGAATTTCTCATACATTTTCTAACCTCGCTCTCCTTCACCAAAAATAATTTGGTCAGATTCTTATCTCATCTCTGCTACCGGAAGCTTCTTTTCCCGGCTAGCCGATTTCCACAACAAGAATAATGGCCACAATTTGGTTAACTGACGTGTCTAAATCCGACATAAAAATAGCAGGGGGAAAAGGAGCTTCCCTCGGAGAAATGATACGTTCTGGATTTCCTGTTCCTCCTGGCTTTGTCATCACTGCGTCAACTTATCGAAATTTCATTAACGAAGCCGGAATAGCCGAACAGTTATTTGACACAGTCGATGTAAATGTAGATGATTCCGATGCCTTAGTAACTGCTCATTCAAAAGCAGTGGCACTAATCCAAGGTGCATCTATCCCCCTCTCCGTTCAAGAAGACATACTCCTCAAATTCGATGAGCTGGTTCAACAGATCGGCGAAGAAGACATGTTTGTTGCAGTGCGCTCTTCTGCCACCGCTGAAGATTTACCCGAAGCATCGTTTGCAGGACAACAAGAAACTTACCTAAACGTAAGAAGAAGCGATTTACTAGACCGAGTCAAAGATTGCTGGGCCTCTTTATTTACCCAACGTGCCATCTATTATCGATCTGAAAAAGGATTCTCAACAGAAGATGTCGACATTTCCGTTGTCATTCAATCTATGATCGACGCAGAATCTTCGGGTGTCCTTTTCACCCGGCATCCCTCCACTGGAGATCTCCACATGGTCATCGAAGCCGCATGGGGGCTTGGAGAGGCCGTAGTATCTGGGGAAGTCTCACCGGATAATTATATCATCGACCGAGAAAGTAAAACAATTCTCAGCCTGACCATTTCTGATAAACAAATTCTCTACGAACGTGACCAATACACTGGCGAGACTTTGAAACGTAATGTCTCCTCTGACTTACGAGAAGTCCAAGTACTATCTGAATCGGTCTTGCTAGATTTGACAGAATTAGGAGAATTGATAGAAGGTCATTACGGGTCTCCCCAAGATATTGAATGGGCAATTTACAATGATAAAATCTACTTATTACAATCACGGCCCATAACAACTCTTGACACTTCCTTAACCTCTGGCGATCCTGCCCCCCCTAGTATAATCGATATTGAAGATCAACCCTCTGCTCCCCTTTTGGCTCAATCTACTACTCCCATTCTAACTGGGATCGGATCTAGTCCCGGTATCTCTTCGGGCCCCGTTCGAATTATAACAAACTTAGATCACCTAGATAAAGTCATTTCTGGGGATATCCTTGTGACTAAAATGACTACCCCTGACATGGTCCCTGCAATGAAACGAGCGGCGGGGATTATCACCGATGAAGGTGGTATGACTAGTCATGCTTCTATCGTTTCACGTGAATTAGGAGTCCCTGCGATTGTTGGGACCAAGTTCGCCACGACCCAACTGGAGGATGGAAATTTTGTTACTATGGATGGAAATTTAGGTATAGTCCTGGAAGGCATTTCTCATTATACTACCCCTCCTACTGCCAACAACCCCCCTTCCAATATCCCATTTTCTAAACCTATGACTGCAACTAAAGTTTTAGTTAATATCTCTATCCCTGAAGCAGCCGAACGCGCAGCTTCAACGGGGGCCGACGGCGTTGGATTACTCCGAATAGAGCATTTAATACTTTCCACAAACAAAACCCCTGAAAAGTATATAGCAGATCACGGATCAAAAGCATATATTGAAGAACTCATTCGTGGAATAAGCGCCGTCGCAGATGCATTCTATCCCCTCCCAGTTCGAGTAAGAACATTGGATGCCCCGACGGATGAGTTTCGCCAGCTTCAGGGAGGGGAAGAAGAACCTCAAGAACATAATCCAATGCTAGGCTATAGGGGGATCCGGCGATCTCTTAACACGCCCGATATCTTTTCACACGAATTACAAGCATTCGCCAAACTTTTCGATATGGGATATGATAATATTGAGATCATGTTCCCCCTGATCAACGACGCAAGCGATGTATATCCTGCAGTACGTTTGATGGAGGAAGCTGGTATCGATCCTGATAAATGCACATGGGGGGTTATGATAGAAACTCCTGGAAGTGCCTTGATGATTGAAGAACTCCTCGATACTGGGATTAAATTTGCAAGCTTTGGCACGAACGATTTAACCCAATACACTCTAGCTGTTGATCGCAATAATGCTAGAGTGGCTGACCGTTTCGATGAGTTACACCCTGCCATCTTAAAACTCATTTCTCCTGTTATCTGTGCATGCAACAAACGATCTATAGCGACATCTATCTGTGGACAAGCAGGATCAAGACCTTCTATGGTTCGATATTTAGTCTCTTGCGGAATCTCTTCTATATCTGCTAACATAGACGCAGTTCAAGACGTTCAACAGGAAGTACAACGTGTAGAACAACAACTCATTCTCGACTCAATACGATCCACTAACGAGTGATCTATGTTCTATGGGCGTTTACAATAGCACATGAGCACCGATCCTTTCCCCTCTATCAACCCCGCAGTTGTAACTTGTGGGCTGCCCTATGCAAATGGAAATTTACACATTGGGCACATGCGCACGTATGTTAGCGGGGATACTTTGAGTAGGTCGCTACGGAAATTAGGACAAACCACGGCATTTGTATGTGGATCTGATATGCATGGAACTCCTGTCGCAGTAAATGCTTGGAAGGAGGGAAAACCTCCCAAAGAATTTGCTCTATCTTGGCATGAAAAATATAAACAGACTTTCCTTGGAATGTCTATTGAATTCGATAATTATGGCCATACAGACGACGAAGTTAACACTCTACTCACCCGCGAAATCGTTAGAACACTAGATGCTTCTAACCATATTTATGACAAAGACATCCTCGTTGCATGGGATCCTCTCGAAGATCAACCCCTCCCTGATAGGTATGTCGAAGGAGTTTGTCCGCACTGTGGGGCAAACGCTAGGGGTGATGAGTGCGATGATGGCTGCCAAAGACATCTAGAGCCTGGAGAGATCTTAAACCCCAAGAGCATAATCACAGGAAACGAAGCAGAATATCGAAACAAATCCCACAAATTTTTCCGCATTTCTGATTTCCAAGATTATCTGCAAGAATTCATTAACAGACTCGAAGGAACTACCAATGCGAAAAATCAACCTAGGGAATGGATTGAAGGGTCTCTACACGATTGGTGTATTACACGAAATATAGATTGGGGAATTTCTTATCCAGGCGAGGAAGAAACAGACTTAGTCCTCTACGTATGGGTCGATGCGGTCGTCGAATATATTTCTTCAACTAAACAGTACTCCGACCGTGTTGGATCGGACCTATTCGATTGGGAATCTACTTGGAAAAAAAATGGAGAAATAATCCATGTTATCGGGCGTGATATAATCCAGCATCATGCAGTTTTCTGGCCAGCAATGTTATATGGAGCCGGTTTCACCGAACCCCGTGCAATCATGGCAACTGGATTTGTAAATCTAAACAAAAGAGCATTTTCAACCAGTAGAAACCGTGCGATTTGGGTAGATGATTATTTCTCTGAAAAATTCGACCCAGATCTGTTGAGGTATTATTTAGTTACTGTGGGAAGTCTTCAAGATGATATAGATTTCTCTTGGTCAAATTTCGCTGATAAGGTTAATGGAGAATTGGTTGGAAATGTAGGCAATTTCATCTACAGATCTCTACTATTTGCCCATCGCGAATATGGTGGAACTCCCAAAACACCAGTAAGTGAAGACGTGAGTAAACGAATCCAAGAAGCAATGATGGAATTCTCCGATTCAATTAACAAATATTCCCTACGAAATTCTGCCTTGGCCGGCACTAAACTAGCCCAGTATGGAAATGCTCATATCCAGCAAAACGAGCCTTGGAAACTTAAGAAAAGCAATCCCGAATCTGCTGCCCAAGTTATTAGGGACTGTTTGCAAATATGCAAGGCAGTTTGCATTTTGCTATCTCCAACTATGCCAAACACAACTCAAAAAATATGGAACGAAATGGGCGAATCCGATTCTGTTCATCAGGCAACTTTAGCCGAAGCCCTAGAATCTCCTTCCGCATCTTTCCAACCCCCCAGTGAGCCATTTATGCCAATTAGTGATAAACACCTCCAAAATCTCAATACCAAGCTCGGCCAAAGAACAAAACCTGACAACGAAAAATCGTCCTCCGAAACTTCCTTTTCTGACCGCATCTCCTTTGAGCATTTCCAAAAACTCGATCTGCGAATCGGAGAAATACTCGAAGCAGAAAAAATATCTGGCTCAGAAAAATTACTTTTACTCACCGTTGATATCGGATCTGAAACCCGGAGAATAGTCGCAGGCATACAAAAATTCTACGCCACCGACGATTTAATCGGAAAACACGTGGTAGTTGTCACCAATTTAGAAAAAGCAACTATTTTTGGAACCGAATCGGATGGAATGGTGTTGGCAGCGGGAGACTCCGCGGACTTACTCACTACTTATGGGGACTCTTCACCAGGACAAGAAGTACGATAGTAATATCTAGACATTCTTATTTTTTCGGCCCCACTATGATTATAATATGGGGAAAACCAAGATCGTCTGTACAATAGGACCTGCAACCTCCGATGCACCTACGATCCGTGGATTAATCGAAGCAGGCATGTCTGTCGCAAGAATCAATGCAAGTCATGGATCGCCCACCGAATGGGAGCACTATATAAATCTCATTCGAGAGGCAGAAAAAGAATTTGACAATCCTGTTTCTATACTTTTCGATTTGCAAGGCCCTGAGATACGAACAACTTCTTTGGATTCCCCTTTGCAACTCGTTCCTGGTGATTTAGTTCAATTTGTTGAAGGCCAGGGATCCCCTCCTCTGACTATCGGAACTTCTCACCCTCTGACTGGGGTTTCAGTAGGTGACAATATACTCCTCGACGATGGTAAAATAGAAACGACTATTGTGGAACTTGCACAAAATTCTGTAATTGCAAAAGTGATCTCGGGGGGTGAATTAACTAGTCAAAAAGGTATTAGTATACCTGGGGTCCGACTAAATTTAGATTCTGTCACTGAAAAAGACCATAAAGATCTAGAGTTTATTTCGTCCCAAAATGTAGATTTCATAGCAGCCAGTTTCATTCGAAGTGCAACCGATATACTATCCGTTCGATCTTCCATGGAGAATTTCAATCTCGATATTCCTATCATCGCAAAAATAGAGCGATCCGATTCTTTAGCAGAACTAGATTCCATAATCGAAATTTCTTATGGTATTATGATTGCAAGAGGAGACCTCGGTGTCGAGTGTCCACTCCAAGAAGTCCCATTGATTCAAAAAAGAATCATTCATAAATGCATTGATTCCGGAGTGCCGGTAATAACTGCAACAGAAATGCTAGAATCAATGGTGACTTCTCCCCGCCCCACCCGAGCTGAGGCATCGGATGTAGCAAATGCCGTCTTAGATGGAACTGACGCAGTTATGTTATCTGGAGAAACTGCCATTGGCATTGACCCCATCGGCGTGGTCAAAACGATGAATGGCATTATCTCCGAAGTAGAGTCGAGCGATGAGTATGCAAATCTACTCGAACAACGTGTATCTTCAATTGTTTCTTCCAATACAGGTGCCCTTTCTAGATCTGCACGCTATTTGGCTAGAGACATTGGAGCAAGCGCCATAATCGTCGTTTCCGATTCTGGATATACTGCACTTAAAACGTCAAAATTTAGACCTAGTGTTCCTATTTTCGCAGTTCTTCCTTCTGACAACTTATGCCGCAGGCTTTCACTTTCCTGGGGTGTATCTGCTAAACAAGGACTTTTGCCAAACGAACAAACATTCGAGATAACTAATCATGCCGTTTCTTTGGCATTGACCTCTAAAATAGTACATGACGGAGACACGGTTGTTGTAATTTCTGGGATGCTACCGCATCTCTCTTGGAATACTACAAAAACATTGCAAGTACACGTCGCATCTGAAATCATTGATAGAGGTGAAGGTATAGTTTCAGGACGAGTTTCTGGTCCTCTGTTCCGATTATCTTCTTCCAACCTCGATTCCATCCCCGAAGGCGCCATTGTTTTCATTCCCAATACTTTCACAGGAGAAATACCCACATTAGCTAAAAAATATTCAGGAATTTTATACGAAAGCCCTGGCTTAACTAGTTATGTTGCACTTATAGCTCGTGAACTGAACCTTCCTATGATAAGCGGAATTTCCATCCCTGATTCTCTTTCAAACAAAAGTATTGTCACTCTTGATGGGAGTAGGGGCCTTCTTTATTATGGAAATATCCTCTGACCAAGTAATTTTTCATTTTTATAACTTTCTCCATCTATGATTTCCCATCGCAAAAATTAAGTCCGTCACGGATAATTCGATCTTGTGTCTATCTCTTCCAACCCTCCTCAAGTCTCATTAGCTTTAATCTTACTCCTGGCAGGTATCATCTTGACCACTGCGGAAGCGATAGTCCCCGGTGCTCATTTCATAGTCTTGGGAGTTGCACTTATTTCAGCCGGCCTTTTGGGAATGGCCTTTTCTCCTTTAAACAATCCTATTGCACTTTCTGTCCTATTGATAATTTTTGGTGGAATAGCACTGTACCTTTTTAGAACACTAGATATCTATGGTGGAAAGGGCCTTTTCCGAACATCGGATGCTGATAGTCTGCGTGACAAAACAGGATATGTTGCCGAACAGGTCACTTCAAAAGGTGGAAAGGTAAACCTGTATGATGGTGGATTCGACTCACTATATTCAGCTAGAAGTACTGGTGAAACCATCCCCCCTGGAACCGAAATAAAGGTAGTGAATCCTGGTGGTGGAAACATGTTGGTGGTCGAACCTCTAAACCCGAAAAAATCTTAATTTTATCGACATACCTATAGGCTTTAATACATAGGACTCTAACCCGATTTATGTTAGATTTACTTCCATTACAAATTGGGTTACTTCCCACCATACCACTGTTAATTCTAGCAATTATCATCGTTACACAGATGGTTGTTATAGTAAATGCATACGAGAAAAAAGCACTAACAATTTTTGGTGAATACCGCGGTTTATTGGATCCTGGAATCCGATTCGTTCCGCCATTTGTTTCTCGCACTTATACATTTGATATGAGGACCCAAACTTTAGATGTCCCCCGCCAAGAAGCAATCACTAGGGACAATTCTCCTGTTAGGGCAGACGCGGTTGTATACATACGGGTCATGGATGCGAAGAAAGCATTCCTAGAAGTCACAAACTATAAAATCGCAGTGATGAATCTAGCCCAAACAACTCTAAGGGCGGTTCTTGGAGATATGGAACTCGACCAAACTTTGAGCAAGAGGGGTGTCATAAACACACGCATCCGAGAAGAATTAGATAAACCAACCGATGCATGGGGAATCCGTGTTGAGTCCGTTGAAGTCCGTGAAGTTAGTCCTTCCCAAGAAGTCCAAAATGCAATGGAACAACAAACATCCGCCGAACGACGCAGACGCGCAATGATTCTCGAAGCACAGGGACAAAGGAGAAGTGAAATTGAAATAGCAGAAGGTAATAAAAAATCAGCCATTATTCGTGCTCAAGGGGAAAAACAAAGTCTTATTTTACAAGCACAGGGGAGTGCCATTTCAACTGTTCTCCGAGCAAAAGCAGCAGAAGCAATGGGGGAGCGAGCAATCATAAACAAAGCTCTCAACACAATCGTTTCTGTTGGGGAAGGGGAATCCTCCACGATAATCATACCTCAAGAACTCACCTCTCTCTTAGGACGCTATGGAAAACATTTGTCTGGCAGTGATGTCTCTGATACTGAAGATACTTTGGAAAGCCTCGATTTCAATACCAAGACTCTCAAATTACTTGGACTAGATAAACTCGATAGCATCTTGACTGAGTTGGACAAGGATCTAGAATTGGAACCTGTTACCAAAGAAGACATGGATCTCCCTGACAATTAACTTCATTTTCTATACTTAATCTGACTATAGTCTGCGTTCTCGCTCAAAAGATTAATACTCCAGGAAGTTCAGTCTCGGTGCATGGCCCCCCCGGTCTCGGTAAGCGTAGTCCTCCCTGCATACAATGAATCTTCTACAATCACTTCCGCAGTCGAGGATACTTTGGATCATCTCAAAAGTTTTCTCCCCCCTGGTTCGTATGAATTAATTATAGCTGAGGATGGGTGCACAGATGACACGCCCAAAATAGCCTCTGATCTTGCTATCAAGTATGACGAAGTGAGACATTACCATAGTCCCTCTAGATTGGGTAGGGGAGAAGCATTAAACAGAGCATTTGAGATTGCCAAAGGTGATGTCTTAGTTTATCTAGATTCGGATCTAGCTACTGACAATGTACACCTCGAGCAACTCATAACTGCAGTTCATTCTGGATCCGTGGATATTGCCACAGGATCCCGATGGTTCCCCGGGGCACAAACCAAACGCCCTTTCCATAGATCTATTTTGAGCAAAGGGTTCAATACTCTAGTTCGATTTCTCCTAAGGTCTAAGCTATACGACCACCAGTGCGGATTCAAATCATTCAATCGAGAAATTTTTTTCAAACTTTCCCCCTCTTTGAAAGATACCCATTGGTTTTGGGACACTGAAATTTTAGTAAAAGCACAAAACTCCAATTTCAATGTATTAGAATTTCCCGTTTCTTGGACCCCTCAAAAAGATACCAAAGTCGATATAGCTCGAGACGTTTTTGCCATGGCAATAAATATTCTCCGACTCTGGGTCGAATTTTACATCTCCCCTCGCATAACCCCTCTCAATTCATCCATTTTTGGTTTTTTTATCTCCTTTTTGGCTTTATTCTTGATGGGATATTATCTTGATTTAGATCTCAATTTATTTTACACTTTTATGTCCAATCCCATTTATCTATTACTAAGCATTTTTATCTATCTATTATCTTGGCCAATTCGGGGAATTCGTTATCAAAAAATCCTTTCCCAATTAGGCTTTCAGGAATCCCTTAAATTCTTAACTGAATCTATATTCCTAAGCCAAACCTGCAACTTAGTTTTCCCTGCGAGGGCTGGGGATGCAGCCAGGGCATACATACTAAAGTCCAAGAAAAAAATTCCTTATGTATCTGGATTCGCTTCATTATTTTTTGAAAGGCTATTTGATCTTTTAACAATCACCACACTTGCCGGAGTAGTTTTCATACTAACTTCCCTTTTAAGAAGTGGATCCCTTTCATCTCTTGATATTACAGTTGGAAATATATCTCAGAGTGGTAAAATAGCAATTCGACTCGCAATTTTAGTTGCTATATTCGTACTATTTTTATTAACTTTGATACTCATATCTTCTAAAACTAAAGGAAATAGGATCTCTCGGTTACTCAAAATTTTTAGTAATGATTTGTACGCCCAGCGTTTCTCATCCTCTCTAGAACATTTCGTAGAAAATATTCAAAAACTTACTATTAATCCTGCAATTTTTGTTCGCGTTGGAGTGCTTAGTCTTATAATCTGGTCTTTAGATGTATTTGTAGCAATCATAATATTGTATTCTTTCGACCCATCCATATCTCTTCTAACCCTAATTTTCACCTGCTTCTTTGCTGTCAGTATTGGGAATTTAGCCAAAGTTCTACCTCTATCTCCTGGGGGAATTGGTCTCTATGAGGGTGCATTTACCCTTTTAGTTGTAAGTTTAGCAGGTGTCTCCCCCTCCCTCGCATTAAGCGTCGCAATTATCGATCACGCCATCAAAAATTTCATTACAATTTTAGGAGGATCTATTTCTTCATTAGATTTGAATTTATCCTTAAAATCCACTCTACAAATAAAATAAATTGCACACCTTTTCAAATTTATTCTGAACTTTAACACATCTCTTGTTTATGCCCGCCCCGGATAAGCTAAATACTATGCGAGCGGGATCTTCATATGGACTTTAGCACGTTTGTACTTGCTGCTAGTATGACTAGTTTAGATAACCTTCCCACCTCGGTCAATCAAGCAGATGCTATCGAATTCAGAATGGACCTCTCTCTCGATCCTTTGGCTGAATTATCTCAATATTCCCTCGACATTCCTATTATTGCTACCAATCGAGTGGCACATGAAGGAGGCAACTATCCCGAAAATGACTCTCGCATCGATCTGCTCTGTGCCGCTATGTCCAATCCTTCGGTCAAGGCAATAGACGTCGAATTCTCCTCCATCACTTCTGGGCACGGGCAGCGGGCCATTGATCATGCACGAAAACACGACATTTCCACTATCATTTCGACACATAATTTTAATTCTACCCCCTCCCTACTCGAGCTAGAATCTATTTTGACAGAATCAACTAAAATAGGCGACGTTGGAAAGTTATCTGTCACAGCAGAATCCCCATCTGACATAACCAATCTTCTGGTAGCCACTTGGAACCAAACCCAATCAGGAAACCTTGTGGCAACGATGTCTATGGGGACCCTTGGAAGTCATTCTCGTGTAATTGCACCTTTTTATGGTTCTAAAATTGGATATGCACCTCTCGATTTAAACACCACCACCGCACCTGGACAATACAGTCTAGAATCCTTACGAAATCTGATAAAGTCCTTATCTTAACCTATTGCATACTCTCCCCTCACCGAAACATTAAATTCAATTGAACCGCATCAGATTCCTGTGATAGCCCGAAATAGGCGTCTGATAATCGCCATTTTATTTGCTCTAATCTACCCAGGTTTGGGACATGTATATCTCAAGTCCTGGATACGAGCAGTAACTTGGTTTCTACTCGCAATCGCCACTACAATTTTAGTCGTACCCACTCCTATTATGGATGCAATTGAATCTGGAGGCGTATCTGTTATTTTTACAGATGCCGCCCAATTACCATTGGAAGCATATCTGGCCCTTGCAGCTGTTAATCTCCTAAACATAGTAGATGTATACATCCTCGCAAATGCGCAAAAAAATACCCAAGAATCCTCTTTAGTATGCCCCACTTGTCGCAGAAATATGGACCCTGACTTATCATTTTGTCCCTGGTGCACCGCGGTTTTAGAATAATTTTTTTTGAAATCATGTTTCCAAAGAATTTTTGCCTCTCTCTATTTCAAATAGCTTATAGTGAAGTTTCCTTGGCAAAAATGGGATCATATCCTCAAACTCGATCCTGATAAAGATCTGCCCCCTGGCATCTCTTATGAAGATGTATGCTCGACAGGAACTGACGCAATCGAAATAGGTGGGACCACTGGGATTACCAGCTCAAAAATGGAGGAAGTAATACAAGCATGCAGTGATTTTAACGTCCCACTCTACCAAGAACCTTCCAGTGTCGGCGCTGTCGTTCACCACGAAGGCTTAGATGGATATCTAGTACCCCTCGTTCTAAACGCAGATAGTTCTGCATGGGTTATCGGAGCACACAAAGAGTGGACCAAAATAGATCCGAATATAGTTTGGGAATTGACCTGGACCGAAGCGTACATAGTTTTAAATCCCGATTCTGCAGTCGCACGTTACACCAATGCGGATTGCGACCAGTCCCCCCAAGACGTTGCAGCCTATGCCAAAGTAGCAGAAAAATTCCTTAGACAGCCCATAGTCTATATAGAATATTCTGGAATGTTGGGCGACCCCAAAATAGTCAAATCTGCCCACGACGCTCTAACAGAATCTTCTTTATTTTACGGAGGTGGGATCTCAAATTATGATTCTGCGTATCAAATGCGAAGCTGTTGTGATACCATCGTGGTGGGGAATACACTCTACAACGATGGGCTCAATGCTGTAATAGAAACCGTAAGTGGAGCAAAGGATGCTGCATAGTCCCGATTATAAACATAGTATTTTAAACCTCACAAAGTAGTTAATTTCTATATGTACGACCGAACTTTAATTAATGCATCTTCTCCCGGGGATGAAATAACTGTAGTAGGGTGGGTCCACGAGGTGCGAGATTTAGGGGGACTTACATTCTTATTATTACGAGACAGAAGCGGTATTTTACAAGTAAAGTTCGAAAAAGAAACACTTTCTTCAGAAACGCTTTCCATACTCGATCAATTATACCGAGAAAGTGTCGTTCTACTAACTGGAATGGTTGTATCTGAAAAACGTGCCCCAACTGGGATTGAACTGGTACCCAAAACAATTGAAATTCTAGCACTTTCCGATCCAAATCTTCCCCTTGATCCTTCCGGAAAAGTTACATCCGAACTATCCACGCGGCTAGATAAACGTTGCATTGATCTTAGACGAATCGAAACCAGAGCGATATTCGAAATTCGATCCGAAATCCAACGATCCATACGCCAAAGATTCTACGATATAGATTGTATTGAAATAAATACTCCAAAAATAGTCGCAACAGGAACTGAAGGTGGCACTGATCTTTTTCCCATCGCATATTTCGGAAAAGAAGCCTTTATGAACCAATCTCCTCAACTTTTCAAACAACTTGTAGCTGGAGGTGGGATCGAGCGAGTATTTGAAATAGGACCTATCTTTAGAGCAGAGGAACACAACACAACCCGTCACCTAAACGAAGCAACTTCAATCGACTTTGAAGCAGCATTTATAGACCACGAGATGGCAATGGAGGTGGCTGAAGATATAATTTCAATTGCTTATCATTCCGTCTCTGAAAATTGCCCACAACAACTCCATACTCTCAGTCTAGATGGGCTATCTATCCCTGAAACGCCCTTTCCAAGAATTTCCTATGATTCTGCGATTGAAATAGCAAATGGCTCTAGTGATCTCTCTGAACCACTAGAATGGGGGGACGATCTATCCACACAGGCAGAAAGAATTATTGGGAGTACTATGGCTACTCACTATTTCATAACAGATTGGCCTAGTGAAATCAAACCCTTCTATATCCAAAACCACGATGAATCTCCCGAAATATCAAAAGGATTTGATCTAATGCACCCTTCAATGGAATTAGTCTCTGGAGGGCAACGAGAACATCGATACGATTCACTGATTGACGCTCTCCAAAACCAGGGCCTCAACCCTATAGATTTCGAATTTTATGTTGACATGTTTCGCTATGGTATGCCTCCCCATTCTGGGTGGGGCATGGGTGCAGACCGACTTGTTATGAGCATGCTTCAATTAGACAATGTACGTGAAGTTGTTCTTTTCCCCCGTGATCGCAATCGACTCGCCCCCTAGAGCAAATAATGACTTCTCATTCTATCTCTACGTTCATTCCTGCACACGTTTCATTATTCTTTTCACCCTTCTTATCTCCAAATCCACTCAAATCTGGTTCTACTGGCGCTGGGATCACACTTTCTGATGGTCTGACTTTTACAACTTCTCCTTCAAACGAGTCTTCACTGACAATAAATGGATCCAAAGTCCATATGGAAGTAGCAAATATAATCTTTAATTCCCTCCCTTCACCACTACACGTCGAGGCGCAGACAAAACTCCCTCTCGGAGCTGGATTTGGACTTTCCGGTGCAGTCGCGCTCGGGATTATTGCATCCGCGCAAGCACTCCTCGACTTGCCCTTCTCCCCCTCGGATATAGTGCGAATAGCACATTCTGCTGATGTTTCTGCAGGCACTGGGCTCGGAGATGTAATGTCCCAATCACACGGTGGTATTCCAATTCGAGTCAAACCTGGTGGTCCCGGACATGGAATTCTTGAAAAAATATCTGAAACAAATCGAATTGAGTATCTTTCTTTCAATAGCATGGACACCCACACTATCCTCTCTGGGGATCTCTCCAAAATTCAATCTATAGGGTCTGAATCATTACATTCCCTCTTAAAAAATCCTTCCTTGGATTCGCTATTTGATCTCGGTTACAAATTCACTCTTGAGACTAATCTCATGACCCCTAAGATCGAAGAAACAATAAATACGGTTATAGATTGTGGAGGAAAGGCGTCTATGGCAATGTTAGGGGAGACTGTAATTTCACTTGGAACTGGCTTAAGCGATGCAGGGTATGTTCCAAATATTTGTGAAACGTTTTCCCCGGAAAGGCCGCTTTTTGACATAAACTAATTTTTGAAGCTTGGCAGCCATCTCTACACCATGGGAAACATTCCTCCGAACCACCCTAGGTATGCTTCACTCCTCTTGAGAGATCGACTTATCGCTGGAATCCAGAATGGAATCACTAGCCAACATGGCTTGATAGCCCATGGTCGCGGAGAATCATTTGATTATTTACTATCTGAGCACTCCCTACCCACTGCGAACCAAGCCGCAAGAGCAGCAGCTGCGTATATTAGATTGGCAAAAAACCCTGTTATAAGTGTGAATGGAAATTCTGCAGCCCTTGTTCCCGCCGAAATAGTAGCCCTTTCTGAACTCACCGGGGCAGTGATAGAAGTCAATCTATTCCATCGAACGGAAAAAAGAATCGAATCAATCATTTCTCACTTAAATTCGCATGGTGCATCTAACGTGAAAGGTATCTCTGCCTCTTCTCTAATACCTGGTATCTCTCACGACCGTGCAAAAGTTACACCGGATGGATTATATGCGGCAGATGTTGTCTTAGTCCCCCTTGAAGATGGAGACCGCGCGGAAGCTTTTAATAAAATGGGGAAAACAACACTTGTTATTGATCTCAATCCTCTATCTAGATCTTCCCAACTTGCCACTGTCCCTATAGTTGACAATATAGTCCGTGCCATTCCCAATATTATCTCTCACTTTGAAAATATTTCTCACCTCTCTCCCAAAGAGCTGATGGACATAACGATAAATTTCGATCGCGAAGCTGCACTCGAAGAATCAGAGAGAATAATCCGAAATGGGATCGGTAACTTATGAATATAAAATTATAACTAAACTTTATTTTTTAAATTCAGGATCCAATTGAATCTTTGAAGCCTGGGGACCTTCTTGATCTTGGTATTTCGATCCCCTACCCTTTCCATACGGATTCTTTGCAGGCGTTTTTAATTCAGTAAATATCACTTGCGAGATTCGCATCCCCGGAGTCAGTGCAACAGGCGCGGTTCCTAAATTCGAGAGCTCTAGTGTTATCTGTCCCCGGTACCCAGGATCGATAACACCTGCAGTTGCATGTATCACTATTGCCAATCTACCTAGTGAAGATCTCCCCTGGACATGCGCAATAAGATCTGGTGGTATCTCTACCCGTTCTTTGGTAGTACCTAAAACAAAATCACTCGGGTGCAGTATGAATTCTTCCCCTTCTTTTACAATTGTTTTCCGAACGTATTTGGTAACTTCATCCTCCGAATTTGGATGGATGCACGGTATATTGGTCCGACGAAATTCTAAAAATTCTTCTCCTAATTTTAAATCCACACTTGCAGGCTGAATTTGCAGATCTGGATCATCAAGTGGGTCAATTACAATTTCTCCCTTTTCCATCCTTTGTCGAATATCTACATCAGAGAGTATCATCACCCTGTATGTCTTCGCCACCGAGATAAAAGTTCCCGCATGCAGCAGAATAGACTTTTATTTCACTATCGCCTCCGACTATTCATGAAGCAGGCCATTTTAGCACGTTCCGATCTAGGCATGACTCCTGGAAAGCTAGCGGCACAGGTCGCCCATGCTTCCCTTTCTGCATATTTGAAATCAGATAGTAAAACACAAAAAATTTGGAAACGTGATGGTCAAACCAAGATAGTCTTAAAAGCTCCCAACCAAAACGTCCTTTTCGAATTCAAAAAAATTGCAGAAGAGAACAAAATACCTGCTGTAATTATAAAGGACGCTGGCCGAACTCAATTGGAGCCCGGGACTATTACAACTCTTGGAATAGGCCCTGCAGAAGATTCTCTTCTAGATGAAATCGTCTGTGATTTATCCCTTTACTAATGCTTTCTTCTCTACCCGAAGAACAGATAATAGGAATTGACCATTTCATAAGCAATCATGCTGGTGTTGGTGGATCTCTGAGAAATAATCCTGAAGATTTTCAAGTTTATGAAATTGAAAATGTAGATTATAAACCACTCAATTCTGATCCTTCAACTTATCAATACCTAATTTTCCGCGCGACCCTCTTAAATTGGGATACTAACTCCTTCACTCGTGAATTATCTTCCCATTTGGATGTCCCTCAGAATTATATTTCTTGGGCTGGGACCAAAGACAAACGCGCATTCACTACCCAACTATTCTCTCTAAAAAATACTCATCCCCTTTCTCTTCCCCCCATCCCTGATACAACTATGCAACCTGTGGGTCGATTGGGCAGAAATTTATATTTTGGAGATTTAGCTGGAAACCACTTCGAAATTATTGTTCATAATCCTGCTGAAGTTAGTAATATCTCTGCCATCACAGACGATCTCAAAAACTTTGGAGGTGGGACTGTATCTTTTCCTAATTACTTTGGCCATCAACGTTTTGGTTCAATTCGGCCAATAACTCACCATGTAGGACTATACATCGCTCGCGGTGATTGGGAAGGGGCACTCATGTCTTATCTGGGTAGTTCCTATGCCTCCGAACCTGAGGAAACTCAAGAAGCCCGATCCTTGGTCCAATCTACCCGCGACTGGGAACTTTCTCTGTCTCTATTCCCCAAGTGGTTACATTACGAACGCAATATGCTAAAATCTTTAATCCATACTGGAGGGAAAACCGAACAAGATTACAGGATTGCCCTTGAAACGCTACCTCGAAATTTACAATTACTTCTCACCCACGCAGCACAGTCCTATATCTTCAATCGCATTTTAAGTCTTCGACTAGATAAAAAAATACCATTTCATATAGCTACTGTTGGAGATACTGTTTGTTTCTCAAAACCTATCCACGGACTAAATCTCCCTGATATCACTAAATCCCAAACTGCCACCTCAAAAAATTTGAATTCCCTCAATCGACATTTAACAAGAAACAGAGCATTTGTCACCGCCCCACTTATTGGATCTGAAACCACATTGAGTCCAGGTTATCCTGGTGAAATAGAACAAATGGCTCTAACTGAAGTAGGACTTTCTCCCTCTAGCTTCGATCTACCCGGCCTATTCAATTCTTTTGGTTCTTTACGACCCATTCTAACAACAACCCAACTAGAACTTCAAGAGAACCCCTTGACATTTTCATTTGATCTACCCCGCGGCAGTTATGCTACTGTATTTTTACGAGAATATCTTAAATCTCCCCTTTCTCAAATGTAACTTTATCTCCATTTTTCTTTCGCCCATACGATTACTATTCCTGTCAAAATAATCAACCCAACATATCCAAATATCCGGCTGGCCATGAACAAATTCCATCTATAAGATTCCATCCCTTCTGCTACTTCTAATTCTAATTCTGTTTCTAATTTGGATTGTCCCACTTCGGTCTCTTGAGAAATTCCAGACGCTATCTTTTCAATTGCAAGAATTATTCTGGGAGCTGGCTGATTGAGATGTTCCACCTGAACTACAATTATTTTATTATTCCGAGCTGCAGCTGTTTTCTGTATTATCTCATTATTTTTTATCTCCTCAATTTCATCAGAGTTAATTATGATCCATTCTGGTTCATTCTGAACTATTAATTCTGCATTGAGCTGCCTGTACCCCGAAATCCCCATCAATTTCGCACTATTCTTCGCCCCCGATTTTTCAATCACTTCATCTATCAAAGTTTCCTCTCCTGCAGTCCATCCATAAAACACGTAAAGAACCACGGGTTTTTCTTTTTCTTCTGCCTCTTCATAAATGAGATCCAAACTAGACTGCATCCGCGTTGTGACTTCTTCTGCCCCTTCACATTCCCCTGATAACCTGCCAATTAATCTGGTCTCTTCCATTATGTCTTCAATTGTTCTAAGCTCGGAAGAATAGTATACAACCATTCCAGTTTCTCTGAGTTTCTCCACTGTTTTTTCAGGTATTATGCTTGGGGCCAAAACCAAATCCGGATTCAAAGAAACAACACTCTCTAAGACAATTTCTCCTTCTGAGCTAGAGATGACCACCCTTTCATCTGCTCCTTCTAAATACTCTGCGTAGTGGGTTATCCCAACCACTTTATTCTTCCCACCAATCTCCCACATAGTCTGGGCCGAACTAGGCGCAAGAGTCACTATTTTCTGTGGTTCTCTCTCAATCTCAACCAATATTCCACTAGCATCAATTTCGCTTATTGGAAATGTACATAATTCCTCTATGCTTTTTTCTCCATTTTCAACCCCAACCGTTCCCATTGTTAGAATAGATGTTATTAGTAAACAACAACATGCAATTCCCATCAATCTCATATACTCATCGAATCCGTTAAACAATAAAAATGTTATTAATGCAATTTATATTGATTTATCCCCCTATCTTTAAAACCTCTTATAAATATGTAGTCTCATCTCAAAATATCATTTAAAAGGGTTTATCTCTAAGTCGCCGCTACACACAATCTATCCATGGCAAAAAAATCTGGTTCAGCCGGCCGATTCGGGGCTAGATACGGTCGCGTTGCCCGCCGTCGCGTGTCTGAAGTCGAAGCCCTCATGCGCGCTGATTACGCCTGCCCCAAATGTGGAGCACCCAAGTCCATCCACCGCGTGGGCACTGGAATCTGGGAATGCAGGCGAAAAAATTGCGATTATCGATTCGCAGGAGGCACTTACCGACCTGCTACACCTGGTGGTCTGATTGGTAGTCGTTCAATCACTCGTTCTGAAACCGAAGCTTCCCCCGAAGAACTACTTCTCACAGCAGTGCCATCCGATTCTCCAACAGAGGTGGAAGAATAGTGGCATATAGATGTTCTCGCTGTAAACGAGATGTTGAGTTAGAAGGGGTATTCGGGGTTCGATGTCCTTATTGCGGTCATCGGGTACTTCTCAAAGAGCGTAGCCCTTTGGTCAAAGAAACTCATATAAGGTAACAGAGTTTCCCTCCCTATCTATCTCTTTTTTCCAATCCACAATCTGATTGTAGAAAACGCGGGTTTTTGAGTTCAGACCGTTTACTGAACTTAAATGTCAGAACAACTTACCCCTGAAGCACGGGAGAAATTAGAAAATCTTCAGGCATTTCAATCTAAAGCCCAACAAGTCACCGTACAAAAACACCATGCAGAAGCACAATTGGCAGAAAATAAATCGGCCCTATCCGTTTTATCAAAAGCCGAAAAAGATGCTACTTTATATCGTCATGTAGGAAATTTATTGGTCGAAACAGATTCGAAATCCGCCGAAGAAGATCTTAACCAACGTGTCGAGGCCCTCGAAGTCCGGCTACAAACTCTAAATAAACAAAGTGAACGAATACAAAAACAATTTGAAACTTTACAAAAAGAAATCCAAGAAATTTTAAATATTTCTTGATCGGCCTTCGTACCCTTCCTACGCCGCTGCAAACAAGAATAAAAGTATGCTCATCGAAATGGTCGCAATTATCATTGCAGCCGTGAGTGCCCCGCCCATTGAAATCATCGCATTAGCGTGACTTGCTAGAGTTTCTGTCATATCATTTCCAAATACGGTTACTGTTGTTTTTCTAGATGACATCCCTGCCACAACTGACTCGCAATCTTCTTTTGCCTCTTTTATTAACTCTTGGATCTTACCAATCAATTCATTATGCGGTATCCTTTGCCCCACTTGATTCACGGCATCAATAGTATTCACAATATGTGTATCTGTTGTGATGATCTCAATCTCATCTACCAATTCATTTTCTTCTACAATTCTATCTCTTAACCCTGGATCCATATTGTTCCCATCGACCTGAACATATGCCGTTTCTTGATCACCTACTTTTATCACTGCCACTCGTATCCCCAACGGCCCCATTCCCTCTTCCAATCCCCATTTCGTCTCATCCCATGCTACCCCTAGTTCAAATGAATTTTGGCCTTCTTGAACTAATTTTTTACTCACTTCCTTAGCAGCTTCAAATAAATCAAATGACCTTTGACTACCTGGAGTTATATGTCCTATCTCGCCACCCCTAGTACCATTATTACAATTATGTGCATCAATTAACATGACATTTCTTAAACCCTGTCCTCTGGCTTCTGCCATGGCGGATAACCCGACAGCATAGTCTATGTCATCTGCACATCCTGGTGAGTATGTTACTATCAACATAGCACTATCTCCAAACATCTGCCCAACTATCTCGGCTTCACCAACTCTACTCCGCACACTCCTAGTCGCAGTTTCATATAACTCTACATCTTCTATAGCCCGTTTTACCACTGATATTATTGAATCCACTTCCCGGGCGGTGGTTAGATTAAAATCATGCCCCGCAGTCGCGTGAGGTGTGAATGCCATCCCTTCTGTATCTCTGGCAAGACTTTCTGGAAGGTTCCCCCCTCCAATTGTCCCCATAGGTCCTGGATGAAGCATCGGCAGTGAAAAACAAGCTTTTTGTTTCCCTCTCAAATCTGCATAAGACATCACAGTGACAGGAACTACTGCTGATTCTCCTATGCTTTCAAAGAAATTTTCCAGTCCTCTAGAATCCTCTGCAATGTAGTCTATGAAACCTCTAATAAAATCGAAACCAGACACGCCCAGTGTCTTGCGCCAAGGCCTGTCTATAATTACAATTAATCCCCACACTCCTAGTGCGTATATTATACTCATCCCCACGAGTAATAGTAATTCCCCCTGTATCCCCACCGATATTATTTCTGTAATACTATTCTTTGGACCCATGGCATACGACTGAAAATATAACTTACCCGATCCCGGACCTATCAATAGATTTGGACCCACGCCATTTTTCACTACTTGCGACTGCGCAACAGCATAAATAGCAGCAGCAGTCACAGTCTGAATACTCGCAGGTATACTTGCAATAAACGGATTTTTATGTGATATCGCCATTACAATTGCTAACCTAAATGCAAATATGATTGCAAGGGATGCTATCAATACCACATATACAATACCTTCAATATTAAATAGGAGATCTACCACCTTCGAAAATAATAAACACACAACAACAATGATTTCACAGACTAATGCTAGTAGAGAAGATCTATTGTATGTAATCTTCCCACCTAGTATTCGATCAATCGGAGGTGTGAAGAAACTAGCCAGTAATGTTGGAAATCCTATGAAAAATACCCCTAAAATCATATTGTCTATGATTGAAGAAAAAATGGTTGTTCCCCCCTCCATCGACTGAAAAGCACTGGCCCCCACTACTGCAGCTAAAGCCAATGAAAAGAAAACGCTAATCTGCCAATTTGGGGATTTAAATACAAATCTAGATAAATCTGAAAGATTACTTTGGGATGTTGTCATTCGTTACTCCATTATATTTGACATTGGAATCATAGTTATTACATTAATTTCTATTATACCTTTCTCTTGCAGATTCAAATTTAGTCTCATCCATCTCTGCACTTTTTCTCTCCTCCATCATCTCTAATGCTTTTCTATCTGGTTCCACTTCATCGTTGATTCTAGCTCCTGATTTATGTACCTTTGCATGGCACCACCTACAAAGAATCACAATTATTTCGTGGTCCATCTGTTCTCCCCTTCCTACCCTTCCCCTCGCATACGAAAGGTGATGCTTCTCCAATAATGGTCGGCTATCATCATGGGCATTCAGACGCTCCTCCAATCCACAGCGGGCACATCTCTTTTCGTTCGCCCTGTACCTAAAGTAAGGGCAATTTTCCCATTTCCATTTTTGTTCTACCACGGGACAAACATATTCTCCCCTTTCAAGCTCCACTTGGAACGACCCTTCTACATCTCTGTGTTCTAGTATCAAACGACAAAGCCCTCCTCCTGTTAGATGGTCACACTTATCTACATACAGATAGGGATCGTCAACCCCAACTGGAGTTCCTTTAGGTGTCTTTTTCATAAATCCATCTCCATTTTTTAAACAAATAACTTTGCCTATGACTCTGTTTTTATTTCTCTATATCTATCCTGTGCCTGTAGAACTACCCTTCAAGACGGTACTGAATGGGACAATTTAAATACCCTCTCATCCCCCTGATTAATTAGGGCAAACCATGACCCATGATCGATTTATTAGGGAACTTATCCCAACTCAAAGATAATTCCCCCCAAACTATAGAAATCCTAGACACCACGCTCCGTGACGGAGAGCAAGCGCCAGGAATAGCATTGACCACTGAAGAAAAAGTCTCCATCGCCACCGAACTCGATAATATAGGTGTATCTGTCATCGAAGCAGGCAGCGCATGCACTGGACAAAGCGAACGCGAAGCGATCAAACAGATCGTAGGACTAGACCTACGTGCCAAAATAACTAGCTTCGCCCGTGGAATTCAATCTGATATCGACGACGCGCTCGATTGCGATGTTGATGGTATCACTTTAGTTGTTCCATCTAGCGACCGTCATGTAACTGACAAAGTTAGAACAACCCGAGAAGATGTTATCTCAAATTCCGTCTCTCTAATTGATTATGCTAAAGACCATGGAATTTGGTTAGAACTTCTAGGCGAAGACGGAAGCAGGGCCGACCTAGATTTCCTAACAGCCTTAATGCAATCCGGAATCGATGCGGGTGCAGATTGGATTTGTTGGGCAGATACTGTTGGATACGCTAGCCCCGAGCAGGCCCATTTCGCTGTTTCTCAACTATCCAAAATAGGTCCTACAAGTACTCATACCCACGACGATTTAGGCCTCGCAGTTTCTAATGTTTTGGCAAGTATAGCCGGAGGTGCATTGATGGTACATGCAACAGTAAATGGTATCGGAGAGCGATCTGGAAACGTCGCGTTGGAAGAGGTTGCAATCGCCTTACACCATTGCTATGGCATAGATACGGTCAAGTTAGATGGGTTATTCAACCTTGCACAACTTGTCTCTCAATCAACTGGTGTTTCTCTCCCACCTAACAAAGCCGTAATCGGAGAAAATGCCTTCACCCATGAAAGTGGCATTCACACCGATGGAATTCTCAAAGACGACCGAATGTATGAACCCTACCCTCCTGAATTAGTTGGCAGAGGGCGCCGCTTTGCGGTTGGAAAACATATAGGTCGAGCAGGAGCTAGAGCGGCACTCGAGGAACATGGGATAACTGCTTCCGACGACCAAATCTCTACCATTGTTAACCGAGTAAAAGTACTAGCTGAGCGTAATAAAAGGGTAACAGACGCCGATTTATTGGCAATAGCAGACGATGTCTGTGGCACTCCTCGAAATCAAAAAATCACGCTAGTGGATCTAATCGCCGTCAGTGGTGGGGCCACACCCACTGCAAGCATTCGTCTAATAGTAGATGGAGAAGAACGTTCTTCTTCTGGTATTGGTAGTGGTCCAGTTGACGCAGCGATTAACGCAGTTCGAGGTGCATTAAATGATTCCCGTTTTAGATTGGTTAGCTACCACGTAGACGCTCTGACCGGTGGTACTGATGCATTAGTTACTGTTTATGTCGAAGTTGCCAGGGGAGACCGAACCGTTAGTGTGGCTAGCAGTGACGCTGATATAACTCGAGCTAGTGTTTTGGCATTGATAGATGGACTAGACCGTTTAATGTTTAATTGAATTCTATTCTATTAACTTATCTTTTACTTTGCAGTGCTTACAATTTTTATGACATCACCTTCTTTTAAACCATACTCTTCTGAAATTCTTCTATTCGAACGAGCATCAATGGCATATAGGTATCCTTCTCCTATATCTGTGTGAACTTCATAAGCCAAATCTCTAGGAGTGGACCCACTTGGCATTAGATATGCGTCTGGCAATTTATTCCCTTTCCCATCTACCCAATGACTCTCATTTTCAACTGGGAATACTGTTATCATTCCCATCATCTCATATACTGCTCGATTGAGTGAATTTTGAACACCAGTACCTCCGTATTCCTTCATCACATTTTCAATTTTATTCAAACCCACTTCTTGTTCTTCTGTCAATTCTTTAATAACATCGAACGTATTATCTCCTGGGTCATATCGTATGATCCCTCTCTCGTTCCCCTTCCGAAGTATTAATTCATATTGCGCAGCAACCACGGATATCTCTTCTCCCATGTCTCCCAAACGTTCAATATTCTCTTCCGGTGCTACATCTATTTTATTGGCAACTACTATCGAAGGTTTGGATATTTTTCTAAGCAAACGTGCCAATTGTTCGTAATCCGAATCTTCCCATTCACTTGGCATCGGGGGATATTCGATCTTCCTGAGGCATGACAAAATATCTCGAGATTTTATGCCCAATCCTGACAAAACACTAGCAATTGATTTTTCCATATTGAAGTTTGGACCTCGTGAAAAACGTTCAACAGATCCCCAATTGCGCCTAATCACTCCTGCTAACCACAAATCAATTTCTTCTCTAATAAACACTACTTCGTTTAGGGGGTCATATTCGAGATTTTCTATTTTTTCTCCTTCTTCATTAGTCCCTCCTGAAAAATCAATTATATTGATAATTGCATCCGAATTCATCAAATCGTCTAAAAATTTATTTCCCAGACCTCTCCCCATATGGGCGTTTGGAACCAAACCCGCAACATCGATTAATTCAATTGGGATGTATCTTTTCCCCTCTTGACAGTGACTATTTCCACACCTTGTATCTCTATCCTGGCAAGGGCATTCGGACCTAACGTAGGCCACGCCCCGATTTGGCTCGATTGTAGTAAATGGATAATCTGCTATTTCTATGTCTGCTAATGTTGCAGCTTTAAAGAATGTAGATTTACCCGCATTTGGTTTTCCAGCAAGTGCTAAAACGATCATATCTTCTTATCTCTCTCTGAACCAAATCTTAAATTTCAATTTCATTCTTGGGGTTTCCTCCCCTTCGATCGAATCTGCATACCGTCCTTTGCTCTTATAGTTCCTTCCACGCGTGCACCCTCGTGAAGCTCCAATTTATTACAGGAAATGTCTCCCAATATGTGGGATCCCTCTCTAAGTGTGATATTCCCCTCTCTAGTAGTCACATCACCATGTATTCTGGTGCCATTTCCTATAACTACACCTTCGCGCGCTCGAATACTTCCAAACAAATTCACATCCTCTCCGATGCTTATATCCACTGCCCGGAAATTTCCATGTAATCTACACTCATTTTTAACTATCACTGGTGTAGAAACCCTCCACATTTCATCCGAAATATAGCTCCCCCGTGGAATGACTAGTGGATCTTCATCATTTCCCTTTTCCTTCTCCCCTTCAAGGATTTCAGAGAGTAATTCTTCTGCAGCTTCCTCTTCACCAAGACGCAGCAATTGTGTCAAATACATAAATAAGAATATGATTGTTGGTAATGGATTCCGTATATTGATCCATCCATTTGCTTCAAATCCCTCTTCGATCTGAACATCATCTCCTATATCCAGATCTCCGCCCACCGCCAATCTTCCCGAGATACTAACTCTTTCTCCTAAATAAGCGTCTTCACCGACTATCACGTTACCTTCGATTTCACACCATATGTCAACTCTACACTCTCTTTCAACCTCTATATCTCCTTCAAAACGGACTCTCTCCCCTACTAGTATATTTTGAGACCGAACCCCAAAACTAATGTTACTTTGTCCTCCTATTATCACATCCCCCGGGGCAACCAAATCTCGCTCCTCGGCAATAGTTCCTGTTGGGATTATAAGAACATCTAGTGGGTCTTCACCAACCGCCATATATTATTTTATCTGCGATCCCTAATAAAACCCACGTGTGCCATTTATCCATTTTCAACTATTTGCGACTCTCTGTAAAAATTATCCCCTTTCCTCTACGACACGCTTTTAGTTTCTTACATAAAAAGTGACTTATGGAGTCATCTCGTCCCGCTAGGGATTCACTCGCTATACGCATTGCGGGAGAAATAGCGCTAAGCGAAAAACCCGGAGAATCCCTCCGAAAATGGCGCCGAGAATTTAGTCTAAAACAAGTTGAAGTATCAAATAGGATTGGAATCTCTTCTTCCGTTTTATCTGATTACGAAGGAGGTAGGCGACCAAATCCCGGGGCAAATTTCATACAAAAGATTGTAACTGCTATATTAGATGCGGATCAAGAAACGGGTGGATTTAATATTCAACGCTATGCTTCTCTATCTGGATCCTCTGAATCTCATCCATCCATCCTAGCAATTCACGAGTACTTTTCATCAGTACCATTATCCACATTTTATGACAACATTGGTGGATCTGAACTAGTGACTGGTCCTGAAGGTATTACTGGATACACAGTTGTTGATAGTATATTAGCAATTACGACACTTTCTCCTGGGGATTTGTTTAAACTCTACGGACAAAGTACTAGTAGGGCTTTGATCTTTACCAATGTATCTCGTGGAGAATCTCCTCTAGTTGCAATGCGTGTCGTTTCCCCCACACCTAGTGCGGTCATACTCCATGGAATCTCGTCCGAATCCCTTTGGGAACATGCCCCCTCTCTCGCCTCGATAAGTGGATTTTCACTTGGAGTCGTTGACACACCTTTGGATACCTTACTCTCTAACCTCCAATCCACTCATTAGCCCTGTATGATTCAAATGAATTCGTAGGTATGTTCTCCCATTTTCCCATACCCTTTAAATGCAAACTCATTTTTGTAATCTGTCAATTCTTTTAACGAAGTCTCTTTAGAATAATTGTGGACGTCATGAATTTGTTCATATTCTTCAAATGACAACTGACGGCGAGATTCAAGTTGATCGTGTATATCTATTTTTTTAACCTTTTCGTCCCAACCATCTCTGATAGTTTCCGTATGAATTTCTGCCTGAGCACCACTCCCATACGACCCAACTAGTATCTTTTTCCCAACTAAATCTAACTTTTCCCTTGCAGCATATATCAATCCAGACGTCCGTGCAAGATGGACCGACCCAGTATACCAATTGCCAGCTTTTCCTGATATTTCTATCGTGGGTTCTATGACTCGCTTATACCATTTCTGATATATTTCAGTTTTCTCCAAGAGTTTCATGTATCCTCGAATACTTTCCGTATACATCTCATACTCTGAAAATTCTTCTACTTCTGGTTTTGGCCCTATAACTTTTTCTAACTCCTCTTCAATAGACGTCCCCCGGGTCATATGCCTATACCCCAAACTAGCCGCTTTCCTAACCATCCCTGGGAATGGAACATGAAATGGAACAAATTGAAACTCTTCTATATCCATTTTTTTACTCCGTTCCTCGAAGTTTGTCAAGGCATCTCTCATTAAAGAAAGATATACTTGAACAGATCTTTTCCCATCCACACTAGGAAATTGCCGATTCGGTTTCAGAAAATCCGTCTCATCCACACTAGAATACCCCTGCTTTAAACTCAATTCCACAATAGAGGGGTCTTCTGCAATTAACATAGCAACAGCACCAGCACCCTGTGTAGCCTCTCCTGGATTTCCCCTCTCATATAATGCCGTATCTGTTGCAATCACCAACGCCGATTTTCCTTCATTTCTCCCCGAAAGAATCCAATTATGAGCGTCGTCTATGCATTGCGTCCCTGCTATGCACGCAAACTTTCTTTCACCTTTGTTCACATTACGAAATTCTTCCCCAAACACTTGCTCCAAACACCCTGAAATATATGTAGAAATAGGTTTGGAGGAGTCAAATGAACTTTCAGTTGCAACATCTATTCTACCAATATCTCTCGGCTCTACCCCTTCACTTTTCATCAGTCTATACGCCGCATTTGCCCCCATTGTCACTATGTCTTCACGAACATCCGGGAACGAACACGCATGCAATCCCAATCCCTTTGTATATTTCTCTGGATCTTCTCCAACAGAAGGTGCAAATACATTTTCCAAGTCTAGACTTAATTTCCCTGACCAAATGGAAATCCCATCTATCCCTACGCTTTTCATAACGCTGTATAACTTGACCCTCTATAAGGAACTGCCGATGCATTTGTCGACAATCAACGAATTAATCTCTGGTTTTTATCCCATAAACCATTTCTGGAGTATCTACGTGTGCCACTTCCATTAATTCTTCATATCCCCTCTCTCTCAATAATTTAGTTCTTTTGGGGACTGTTTTCATCCCCAAAACAGCACCTGGTCTTCTTAAATCGTCTAGGTAGTCCGTCTCCATCATAAATGGCTTTCCACTCTGAATAGCCCTCTCCAGTTCTTCCTTCCTACTGATCACACTTGGGGTCACGCCCTTACAAACCCCTCCTGCAAAATGTTTAACAACCTTTTGCCAAGGCAGGCCCATTTCAATTGCCCAATCTGACACTTCAGAAAGATCCTCAGTTTCCTCTGTGTGGAGTTGCACAGCAATCCCCATTTTTGCTGCCAACGAAATTGCATGGCGAAGTACTTCATTTGACATTTCCCATATCTCTTGTGAAACTTCGTAATGCGGCCGCCCCGATTTAAGGGCAATTGCATCTCCTCTATCAATCATTTTTGCAGCCATATCTAGACCCTCACACATGAATTTTCCAGCTTCTTTTACAGTTTGACCATCTTCCACCAATCTCGATATCAACGCAGGATGAATTCCTAAAACAGACCAAGCGCGCCCTTGCAATACTTCCGTCGCTTGTTCTACTATTTCAATGGTTTGATAGAATCTCTCTTCAAAATCAGATATGTCTGTTGGATTTTTTCCACCCCTCCATGAATGCTGATTCACAACCAACATATGTGTCCCCCCACTTTTACTAAAATCTTCCACAGCAGCAATTCCCATTCCTTCCTCCGAATCCAAATGACAATGGTTGTCAAGAATTGGATTCATTTCGAATTTAAAACTATTGTTTCATGAGCTGATTTGGCTAGTCCTTCTGATTTTCCATGCTCACTCGGAGCAATAACAACTGTCTTAAGACCATATCTCGACGCAAGCTCAATTGCAGGTTTAAAGTCCATATCTCTAGATGCAATTGCAAGAATTTCAGTCGTCCCATTAACTGCTATTTCCACCGCATCAACTGCTAATCTTACATCCACATCTCCGCTAGTTATTACCGTTTCAAAACCCCGGGACTCTGCAGCTTGAATTAACCCAGGGGGTGCATATGAATCCAAATAACATCTAGCAACCACTAATCTCCCATACTGGAGTGCAACCTCTCTCAATTCATCCAAATCACAATCAAATTCCTCGCGAAAACAATTAGGCCCATCAATCAACAACCCAACCGATTTCCATTCCATTGATTGTTTTTTATTTGGTTTTCCATTAACCAATTTTTTGAAATTCATACCTACTATTATAACTTAAAGTGGATATGTCTGGCGATACGACCCATTTTCAATTCAATTATTTTAATTGAACCTTGCCCAACCCAAACATACAAGAGGGACACTGCCCACATATAATTGCTAGTCATGCTCCCTCGATTATCACCCCTAATTACATCCCATGAACAATTGGGTGCCAAATTCACAACTTTTGGAGGGTGGAAAATGCCCATTAGATTTGGATCTATAATAGAGGAGCATAATTGTGTTCGAAATGCGGTGGGAAAGTTTGACGTTTCCCACATGGGCCAAATATATTTAGATGGAAAAGATGCAGAATATTTGACAAACAAACTGGTTTCAAATAATGTCACACGACTCCGCGACAACCAAGCACAATACGCCATGATAACTGACGACAACGGGATTATCCTGGATGACACCCTTGTTTATCGAAATTCTTCAGAATCATTTATGTTCATACCAAATGCTGGACACGATGAAGAAATGTTTCTTAGGTGGGCACATTTCCGCGATAAGTGGGATCTCGATGTCACAATAAAAAATTCTACCAATGAGATTGCAATGTTCGCCATACAGGGCCCACTTGCAGTCGATTCTATTGATGCACTCTCTCCAGATTCACTCTCAGATTTAAAGAGGTTCACAACCACTATCACAACCATTTCAGGAATTACTTGCACCGTTTCCCGAACGGGATATACTGGCGAAGATGGATTCGAACTATTGCTTTCTTCTAACGACGCTGTAACTCTGTGGGATGCATTGGATTTCCCCCCGTGCGGACTTGGATCTCGGGACACTCTCCGAACTGAAATGGGATTTTTACTTTCTGGTCAAGATTTTAATCACCAAACAAATCCAAGAACTCCATTCGAAGCTGGAGTCGATTTCACAGTCGATTTGGGACAAGATTTCATTGGTAGAGACGCATTGCTGGAACTTCATTCAAAAGAACTTAGTCTCAATTTTATAGGGTTTTCTCTCTCCGAAAGATCAATCCCTAGACCTGGGTCTGCTATACTCAACGACGTGGGAGAACAAATAGGGGTGGTGACAAGCGGAACTCTAAGTCCCACTCTAGACCTTCCCATCGGATTAGGTTATGTCCCCCCTTCTTATTCTTCAATTGGGAGTTCCTTCCAAGTAGCCATACGAAATTCATTCAAACCAGCAACCATATGTTCAACACCGTTCATTAATCCACAATGACCTTTTCTATACCTGACGATAGGATATACTCCCAATCACATGAGTGGGCATTGGTAGATTCTAATATTGCCCTAGTTGGAATAACCGATTTCGCGCAAGACGAATTAGGAGATATAGTTTTCCTAGAGCTGCCCACTGCCGGAGATATTTTAATAAAAGAACAAATATTTGGTCTCGTCGAAAGTATCAAAGCCGTTTCCGATCTCTATGCTCCACTTTCTGGAACCGTTTTGGAAATTAACTCCACCCTTGAAACAGAACCTGAGCAAGTAAACGACGATCCTTACAACACAGGATGGTTACTCAAAATAGAATTAAAAGATCCCTCTGAAATTGACACACTACTTACGGCCGAAGAATATGGGAGTCAAACAAATTGAATATATAGGTAGGTTACCATGACGAATTTCCCTTCTACTCAAAGTCCCTATACTCCTCATACCCCTGCAGACGTCGAAGCAATGCTTTTACACTTAGGGTTTGAGTCAATAGAGGACTTATTCAATATCCCTCCCTCCCTTCAATTCTCTGATTCATTCAAAATCCCCCCTCGTTCAGAACACGAAATTAAAACCGAACTGAAGGAAATTTTTGATAAAAATCTACCCCTTGTCGAATTTCTTGGCCACGGCTATTATTCTCACTATATCCCTTCTTTAGTTGATCACATCTCTGATAGATCTGAATTTTTGACATCTTATACTCAATATCAGCCCGAGATTTCTCAAGGGTTTCTTCAGGTTTTGTTTGAATACCAATCTTTAATAGTTGAACTAACTGGCCTGGGAATAGCCAACAGCTCCATGTATGATTTCGCCACTTCTATAGGCGAAGCTGCCCTCTTGTCTGGAAGGATATCCCCCACTCGTACAACAATTCTAGTACCTGACATTCTGAGACCAGAACGCCTCAGCGTTTTGAAAAATTACACTTCAAATTCTGGATTCAAAATAGAATCTTACCCTACTCGTGATTCCAACACCGACATTGAAAAATTAGAAAATCTATTCTCCAATGATGTTTCAATGATATATATCGAAAGCCCCAATTCACACGGCGCACTTGAAGAATCCATTAAACACATATCTGATATGGCTCATGCTTCCGGATCTCTTTGCTGTCTTGGAACTGATCCCATCGCACTATCTATACTGGAGCCTCCGTCTTCTCTTGGTATTGATATAGTAGTTGGGGATGCATCTGTACTTGGTCTCCCAAATGCGTATGGAATGGGAGTCGGTCTATTCGCTTGTCGAAGCGACTATTTACGACAAGTACCCGGAAGATTAGTTGGAATCACTAAGGATGCAACCAATCGTAGGGCATACACACTAACACTTCAAACAAGAGAACAACACATCCGGCGTGAACGTGCAACTTCGAATATCTGCACCAACCAAGCATGGGTTGCCCTACGAACTGCAATACATGCCGCATATCTGGGACCTCATGGTTTAATCAATTTAGCGAAACAATGCATAGAACTACCTCTTGAACTTTCTTCTAAACTTGACACCATAGAAGGTGTATACGCCCCTCTTCATTCTCGACATTATTTTCGAGAGTTTGTAGTCAGGACCGATAAAATGGCCATGGAAGTGGTTCAATCACTCGAAACAAAAGGATATGCAGTTTCTGCAATAGGCGATCACGAATTGCTCATCTGTGTCACTGATACTAATGCCTCTCATATTGATGCTTTTGTCGACGCCTTCAAAGAGGTAAACTCATGAGCAATTCCCCTCCCCGCTATGATCAAGCGAAATGGACTTCTCAATCCGTTTACGAGCCCCTTTTATCTGAAAAGAATATGACTGAGGTCTCTTTGGATGACGTCCCCCTGCCCTCGAATTTAAAACGAAGTTCTCTCACTTTACCTAGCTTATCCGAACCCGAATTGGCACGCCATTATACTCGCCTTTCCCAAATGACATATGGGGTCGATAGTGGTCCATACCTCTTGGGGAGTTGCACTATGAAGTACAATCCAAAATTCACCGAAGATGTGGCCGTGCTACCTGGCTGTTCTGCACATCCTGATAGGGAACCACATACCATTCAGGGAACTCTCGAAATATTATATACTCTTCAAGAACATCTAGCCACTATTGGTGGGATGGATGCCGTAACACTACAACCACCTGCAGGTGCAGCTGGGGAATTCACCGGCATTCTGATAATCAAAGCATTCCACGAATCCAATGGTGATTTTTCACGGAATGAAATTATTATACCTGAAAGTGCACATGGGACCAACCCTGCAAGCGCAGCACTAGGAGGGTACAAAACAATTGAAATTCCCAGCAATGAACACGGGACGGTTAACATAGATGCACTTCAAGCTGCCCTTTCTGAAAACACTGCAGCGTTGATGCTAACCAACCCCAATACTCTTGGTCTATTTGAGCTGGAGATACAACTCATCGCATCAATGGTGCATAAAGCGGGAGGTTTACTTTACTACGATGGTGCAAATCTAAACGCCCTTCTAGGGCGGTCCCGCCCCCGTGATATGGGCTTTGATATCATGCACTATAATGTACACAAAACTTTTGCAACCCCTCATGGCGGCGGCGGCCCCGGAGCAGGCCCCGTTGGAGTAGTATCTAAACTTGAAAGTTTCTTACCGGCACCCATTGTGATAAAAACAAAATCCGGATTCGATCTATCCACTCCCAAAAATACCATTGGGAAAGTACATGGATTCTATGGAAACTGGCTTTGTTTGATAAAAGCACTTGCATACATCCTTCGACTCGGAGACAGTGGTCTTTCAGACGCTAGTGCAAAAGCAGTTCTGAATGCAAATTATTTAGGGAGCAAGATCCAGTATGAAATTCCTTTCCGGCCCTTCTACCATGAATTTGTGGCTAGTTCTGGGGATCAAGATGCTGCGGAAGTCGCAAAACGGTTGTTAGATTATGGGGTGCACCCCCCTACTACTAAATGGCCCCTGATAGTCCCTCAAGCATTGTTGGTAGAGCCCACAGAATCTGAAAACAAATCAACTTTGGATCAAATTGCAGCTTCATTCAATGCAGTTCTAAATGAAGACCACTCTACGCTAAAATCTGCCCCAAATTCAACGGCATCGGCAAGAATTGATCAAACTACTGCAGCCAGATCTCCCATTCTATCGTGGCACGCCCTCGATCCATCTTTATGAGTGATTTCACTTCAATTTTTTCCCGATATGAACCTCTCCTTGAAAACCATTCTCAATTCTTAGACGTGTGCAACACACCCCTCCCTTATGTCGTTAGGGTAAATACAATTAAAACAACGATCCAAAAATCGATTGACATTTTTTCCGACCTATCCATCGATGTCATTCCTTGTAAATGGAACCCTCTTCTTTTTCAGATAGATACCACTTCTCCTGGTAATACTCTGCCTTACTTACTTGGGTGGATTCATGGGCAAGAAGAAGTGTCTTCATTACCACCTCTTGTCCTCAATCCTTCTCCTGGAGATAGAATCTGGGACGCCTGTGCATCTCCTGGATCTAAAACCTCACAATTAGCAGCTTTAATGGATGATACGGGTCTCATAGTCGCAAACGATTCCAACCTACGACGAATGCCCGCATTAAGATCAAATCTTGAAAGATTGGGGGTTACCATCACTGCAGTTACTCATTCAGACGCGAGACATTTTTCCTTAAAACCATTTGACTTCACAGTTTTTGATTCCGCCCTAGTCGATGCCCCTTGTTCTGGAGAGGGGACTATACGGAAAAATCCTAGTGCCCTACGAAAATGGTCACTTGAAAAACTATTTTCTCTGCAAAAACTACAACTTTCCATTTTAAGAAGGGCAGTCAATGTAGTCAAGAGTGGGGGAACTATTGTTTACTCAACATGCACCTTTTCTCCTGAAGAAAATGAACTAGTCATTGATAAAATCCTCTCGGAAGGGAATTGCACCCTTGTACCTTTTGATCTGCCCCTTGTCTCCTCTCCCGGGGTGACCGAATGGGATGGGATTCAATTGGACTCCTCACTCCACCTTTGCAAACGAATCTGGCCAAATCAAAATAATACTGGGGGCTTTTTCATAGCAAAACTGGAGGTAAAATGAATTCTACAAATATCACTTTTAATTTATTACCTTTTGATACATCCCACGAACAAAACCAATCTACAATCACAAGGATGGAACTTCTAGAATTTTGGAACAATAGATTTGGAATTCCCTCCGAAATATTCAAAGAATACACTTTCTGGGAGAAAGGATCTGGAAAAATATGGGCTTTCAAGGGCAATTTACCACAAGAAACTGAAATAGAAGCACTAGGAATTCGATTTACCACTACCAACCAAAAAAGTTGGAAACCCACAACAAATGCTGCACAAAAATTTGGCCATCATGCTCACAAAAATGTTTTATCGTTGCCCTTTGATCAGATCTTAAAATTTGTCCAGGGGGATTCTTTACACATAGATTGGAATGGCGAATCTGGATATGTCATAGTACGTGGAAATTTATCAAACCATGCTATCCAAATAGGAGTTGGTTTGTATTCTAATGGGATCCTCCATTCCCAGATACCCAAAAGTAGACAATTACATCTCTCCTAATTTTTCAGTCTATTCTATGAACATTTTCAGATCTCCTCCCTTTTCAAAATCCTCGAAAGAAATCTCAAAAACGATATTATTCTCCACCTTTTCATTTGGTCCAATTTCTATCACCTCTGATTTTTGCTCCTTGGCTCCCTCTACCTCTACTACTATAACCAACTTACCAACCCTGGGGGCCCTCCCCTCATTTACTACTACTGTATCCACCCTGAGTTTTCCTTCAGACGTGGCGTTTATCCCGAAATCCTGAACTCTGACTAATTCCTTCACTCGACGATCTGAGGTAGGTGCACTCCTGATCTCATCCCCATCTTGCGATTCCATACAACCCACTAGTACTATTGGGGAAATCAACACTTTCGAGAGAAACAATCGTCTTTTCATTTCTACCACCTCAATGCTCCCCAGTAAAATTAACCTTAAGGAATTTCTGTCACAATATCTTTATAATTCCACAACACCTCTTATTCCATATGTCAAATCCTTCCGAACAAGACTCAAAAAATGATTCCAAAATGGATGGAGGAAACTTAGACAATACTCAAGAATCAAGTACAGAATCTGAGATAAGCATTTTATCATCTTCACTCAATACAATATTGCAAAATAATTTTAAATACGACTTGGAAGATCTTGATTTCCCCTCATCAAATAACGCAAAACTAGATCTGATTGTGGTTGAATTAACACAACAGCAGGATCGCATGATTGAACTCGAATCTATGCTCAAACGTGCCCATGCCGATCATCAAAATTATAAAAAAAGAAAACAAAGTCAATACGAATCTGAGAAACTCAGATCCATCGAAGGAATTTTGTTTAGACTATTTGATTTACGCGAAAGTTTGGCTCTCCTCTCTGAACAATGTCAAAGTGAAAATTCCAGCTCAAGCATTGAAGCAATATTGGCACATTTAGATTCCACCATATCCTCTTCTAATGTCTCTCCTATACTCCCCTCTCCTGGAGATAAAGTGGATCCTCACATCCACGAAGTTTTCTCTAGTGTTGAGGGATCTCAACCTCCTGGAACTATTGAATTTATCCATCGGATTGGATATTCTTCTGGTTCAAAAATTCTGAGACCCGCTCAAGTTTCTATTAGCTCCGATTCTTCTGAAGTTCAGTAAATTAGTAACCTTTAATGGGTTAACAATATTATTCTCTCCCACATGACTAGTAGTAAAATCATTGGCATTGATTTAGGAACCACTAATTCTGCGTTCGCGGTAATGGAATCTGGAGATCCTGAAATCATAGTAAATGCAGAAGGAGACCGAACTACGCCTTCTATTGTCTCTTTTACTTCAAAAACGGAAAGACTTGTTGGGAGACCTGCAAAAAACCAAGCAATCCAAAACCCCGAACGAACTATCCGCTCGATAAAACGCCACATGGGTGAGGAAAATTACACCGTTTCTATCGATAAGAAAGATTATTCACCAGAACAAATTTCTGCGATAATCTTGCAAAAAATAAAACGTGATGCAGAGGACTATCTAGGCGAACCTGTGACTCGGGCAGTGATAACTGTACCTGCTTATTTTAACGATGCACAACGCCAAGCAACGAAGAACGCCGGAGAAATAGCTGGCTTTACAGTTGAGAGGATAATCAACGAACCTACTGCCGCTGCGATGTCTTATGGGATCGGAGACTCCGAAGACAAAACAATCCTAGTCTTCGATTTAGGGGGTGGGACTTTCGATGTCTCCATTCTCGAACTAGGAGGTGGAGTCTATGAGGTTTTGGCGACCAATGGCGATTCCAATCTAGGCGGTGATGATTGGGATGAAGTTTTGATATCTCATATGGCAAATGAATTCCAAAACTCACATGGGGTCGATCTAACGAAGGACCTTCAGGCACTCCAGCGCCTAAAGGAGGCTGCGGAAAATGCTAAAATAGAACTTTCGAGTGCTATAGAAACAACAATTAATTTGCCCTATGTGACAGCAACCGATTCCGGTCCTCTTCACCTCGAACAAAAAATAACAAGATCTACTTTTGAATCACTAACCAAAGATCTCCTTGAAAAAACTTCTATACCAATACAAACGGCATTGAAAGATGCAAATTGCTCTGCCTCCGACATCGACGAAGTAATTCTAGTTGGTGGATCAACTAGGATTCCCAATGTGCAGGAAAAGGTGATTTCTATACTTGGGAAGGAACCCCGAAAAAATATCAATCCAGATGAATCTATTGCATTAGGCGCTGCAATTCAAGGTGGGGTCCTTTCCGGTGACATTCAGGATATCGTCCTACTCGATGTCACTCCTTTGTCTCTTGGCATTGAAGTCAAAGGCGGCCTCTTCGAACGGCTAATCATGCGTAATACTACCATTCCCACTGAAGAATCAAAAGTATTCACAACAGCAGCAAATAACCAGCCATCTGTTCACATTAAAGTTTCCCAAGGCGAACGAGAACTCGCAGAAAAAAATGAACTTTTAGGCGATTTTGAACTTTCTGGAATTCCTCCTGCTCCTGCTGGAATTCCTCAAATTGAAGTTACCTTCAAATTAGATGCAAATGGAATTACCCATGTGTCTGCCGAAGACAAAGGGTCTGGTACTAAAGAATCTATCACCATTGCCGGAGGATCTGGACTTTCCGAAGATGAAATAGAACGAATGAAGAAAGAAGCAGAAGAACACGCCGAAGAAGATCAACAACGACGTGCCCTCGTGGAATCTAGAAATAATGCAGAATCGGCTCTAAACCAAGCCAAAAATTTACTCGAGGAACACAAAGAACATGTAGATGAAGCCCTCAAAAATGAAATAGAATCTGCAATGTCTGACTTAGAATCCACTTTACAAAACGAAGGGTCTTCGGCAGACGAAATAACAACCTCACTCGAGAACTTATCAACCAAACTTCAAGAAATTGGAAAACGAATATATGAGGAAAATAATTCCAATTCCACCCCTCCTGAAGATCCTGTAGAGGAATCCATTGATGCAGAATTTGAAGATTTAGAAGAATAACTTTCCTGGTAGTTAAATAATTCCTCCTCCTATTCAGTTTTGTTTATGAGTGAGAGTTTTTACGATATTCTCGATATCGATCGAAATGCTACTACTCCCGAAATCAAACAAGCCTATCGTAAAAAAGCCGCCCAGCACCACCCTGATGTTTCTAACGATCCAAATGCGGAAGAAAAATTCAAAAACATAAAGAGAGCAAAGGACGTTCTAACCGATCCATCTCTTCGAAAAACCTATGACCAAATCGGCCATTCTCAATTTGAACAAGCCCAAAAACAAGGGGGTTTCTCAAATACCCATTTTAGCGGAGATCCTAGTGATTTCTTTACCAATTCCAATTTTTCTACTTCTGGATTTGGAAACCTCTTCGAAACTTTTTTTGGAGGAACATCTCGATCTACCCCTCGGCGTGGAAAAACTCTCACAACATCTCTTGAAGTAGATTTAGAAGATGCGTATTCTGGAGTAACCAAAACCATACGTTTCACTCGTCCTGAATCTTGCACAAAGTGCAATGGAACTGGTCACCCCTCTGATGCAAAAACTACTAACTGTTCTACTTGCAATGGCGCCGGAACTGTCACTCGTACAAGCTCTACTCTGTTCGGTCAGATCCAACAGGTAACCACTTGCCCCACTTGCAACGGAGATTGCGTGTCTTATTCCAAAAAATGCAATTCATGTTCTGGATCGGGAACTTCAATAAATAAGACGGAAATTCCATTTCAAGTCCCCCCCGGAGTTTTGGATGGGACCACTTTCCTCTATGAAGGGGAAGGTGCCGCATTAAAAAATGGTACCAATGGAGATCTTAAAGTAACAATTTCCATCAAACCACACCCCGAGTTTAAACGTGAAGGTTCTCATATCTATTACTCTTGTGAAATACCCTTCCAAAGTGCAGTTTTTGGAACTAAGGTAAACGTACCAACTATAGGCGGATCTTCTGAATTAACTATCCCACCCGGAACTCAAAGCGGAGACATTTTTACATTAAGTGGTAGCGGAATGCCCCAACAAGGTAGGAAAAAATCTTTCGGCGATCAAATAGTCAAAGTACAAATACCAACTCCTCATCCTTCCTCCCTCACCAGCGAACAGAAAAAAGCACTCAAATCCTTCGAAAAATCCACCGAGACTAGCACAAAAGCTGGAATTTTTGATAAATTCAAAGAACTATAGTTCTATATCCGTACTTTTACAGACCGTTCCAAATTTAGCTTCCACATTTTTCTCAGTCAATTTTTGTAACTCTGGCAAATCTGTACTTGAACAGTCTGAAAGTAATGTCACATCATACCCATTATCATAAGCATCATATAATGTGGTGGCAACACAAACATTAGTTGCACAACCTGCAAACAAAGTATCTGTGATGCCATTACTCCTCAAATAATCATCTAGATCTGTATTATGAAATCCACTATATCGATGTTTGATAACCACTATGTCCTCTTCTCCAACTTCTAATTCTGGTGCAAACTCCGCCCCTTCCGTTCCTGGCCTACAGAACCACTTCCCAATCCTTTCATATTTTTCAAATAAAGGCCTAGACACAGTTTTTTCGCTATGTATGGCCCCTACAAATATCGGCGTCCTACCCGATTCTCTATATTTTTTAAGAAACTTCACAGTCGCATCTATTGCAGGTTGGTGAATTGGATCTTCTACAAACCTCTCCTCTTCATCTGAATACTTTTTGCAAAAATCTAGTTGAAAATCAACAATAACAAGAGCTGGGTCACTTAACATATTACTCCTCCAACTCTTTTTGGGCCCAACTCTGATTATCTTTCCGATCAACTCTCGCTACAAATACTTTTTGCATTCGGACTACAATGATATTTCATGTACGTCCGAGCAGCTAAGAATCGTGATGAACTTTGGCTTCTTGATCAGATAGAGTCCCTCTCTGCGGACGATGTCGCTTTTCGTTCTAGAGATTACGTAATCTCAATAGATTCCGACAAAAATTCTCGATTAGGATTCGGACGCAATCGCATTCACAAAGAGCACGATGAAGAAGATTTCTGTGAAATAACTAGTATCTGTATCTTGGATGATTCCCAAAAAGAATCTATACTCGCCCAAATTTTTGAGAGATTAACCAAAAACGCTCAGAAAGAGGGTTTCGACGAATCCTATTTCTTCACAAAACCGACCGGATATCTATCCCAACTAGGATTTGACACCGTCGAAGAACTTGAGCTCTCTCCGCCCATCCAACATAGACTGTCTGAAAAACGGGATACAATCTCCCCAAAAGCCGTACCCCTTTTGCTTAAATTTGAATCATTCAAAATACCTCCTCATATCCAGGCAACTTTTGATTCTCCCAAATCCAATGTCCCTCCCACTCCTAAATTAACCCCCGAAGATTTTGGAATAAACCCTGAAAAAACTAGTTATAAATATTCTACTAGGAAATAAAAATTCAATCGCCCGAAATCCCTTCCATCCTCCGTCTCTAAAACAAGACGTTTGCAGAAATTTTTGAAAATTATGTCAAACTCCATCGATGTCTGAATTTGGGGTGTAAAGTTTCACTTATTTTGTCGAAACGTTACAGAAGCTTTTTGTTTTACCCATGCACATTTCCGTCAATGATCGACGATCTAAACTGGGCCATCGGGGGCGAGGCCGGCCACGGGATCGATTCCACTGGGAAAATTTTCGCACAAGCACTTTCTAGAGCCGGGCGTCACGTTTTTACATCAAAAGTTTTTGCATCTCGTATACGAGGTGGCTATACTTCTTATAAAATAAGAACTGCGCTGGTACCTGTCCAAAGTGTTGTTGATCGCATGGATGTTCTAGTTGCACTCACCAAACGAACAGTCGAAGAAAATTTGAGCCAATTACACGACAAATCTCTAATCATTTACGATGGAGAACGGACCATGATGAAAGATTTCGAACCACCTGGAAATATAACCAGCCTAAACGTACCACTTCAGAGATTGGCAGAAGAAGCTGGGGGTGCAATTATGAGGAATATAGTCGCTCTTGGAGCCACTTGCGCCGCAACTAATTTTCCAATCTCCAATCTGGATGAGTCTCTAGAAAAACAGTTTTCCCGAAAAGGATCTGATCTCGTTGAGAATAATAAGAAAGCTGCATTACTAGGTCATAACTATATCCTTGAAAATTACAATCCTAGTGATTTTGGATACATATTAGAGTGCACCGATTCAACATACGTTCTACTCAATGGAGATGAAGCTATAGGGATGGGTGCAATAGCTGCAGGGTGCCGTTTGTATGCGGGTTATCCCATTACTCCTGCCACTGCAGTAATGAACTATATAAAAGGTAGAATCGAACACTTTGGTGGTCATGTAATCCAGGCAGAAGACGAACTATCTGCAATTAACATTGCTTTGGGTGCTGCTAGAACTGGTGCACGGGCAATGACTGCAACATCTGGCCCCGGAATTGATCTCATGACCGAAACCTTTGGCTTGGTATCTATGACCGAAACCCCTCTTGTTATTTGCAACGTTATGCGGGCCGGACCTTCTACTGGAATGCCCACTAAACAAGAACAAGGGGATTTAAACACCATGTTGTATGGTGGCCATAGTGAATGCGAGCGATTCATCCTTGCCCCCACTACTGTTGCAGAATGTTTTCATAAAACAGTCGAAGCATTCAACCTAGCTGAGAAATACAATACCCCTGTATATTTGGCAGGAGATCTATCCCTCGCAATAACCGACCAAACTTATTCTCCGGACGAATTTGACATCACGTCTACCAAACGCGAACGTGGCTTATTTCTCACCGAAACCTCCGAACTAGAGCCTTGGTGCAACCCACAGGGACAATTCAAACCCCATGCCGATACTGAAGACGGTGTGAGTCCCCGAACATTACCTGGACTTGAAGGTGGAATCCATATGGTAACTGGACTCGAACACGACGAACTAGGACGCAGAACTGAGCACCCACCTACTCGGGAAAAACAAGTCCAAAAAAGAAGACGAAAAGTAGAAACTGCAATCAAACAAGAGAATTTCGACTACCGCGAGTTTGGTTCTCCCGATTCCGACATTTTGGTCATTTCTTGGGGTTCGAACGAAGGGGCAATATTGGAAGCAATAGGTCAGCTAGAACAAAAAATTAGATTCCTTTCTTTTCCTTATGTGTTCCCGCGGCCTGACATATCTGAAGCGATCCAAAATGCTTCCATGGTGTTTGTTATAGAATGCAATGCAAGTGGTCAATTTGCAACTCTTCTGGAGCACGATTCCCTCTCTCGTGTTACAAGAATACTAAAATATGATGGGATACGCTTCTCTGCAGACGAAATTGCAAAGGAGCTTAATTCTTATTTACTTCCCGAGGAGGTCGTGTTAAAATGAGTACTGGTGCAAATTTCGCAGATTTCAAATCCGATAAAAAACCGACTTGGTGTCCTGGATGTGGTGATTTCGGAACTATGAATGGAATACTAAAAGCCCTCTCGAACACCGGAGCTTCCCCTGAAAATACATTTTTTGTTGCAGGAATAGGATGTTCCGGAAAAATTGGAACTTACGTCCGAACTTATTCAATTCATGGTGTGCATGGCAGGGCCCTCCCAGTTGGTTGTGGGGCAAAAATAGCTAATCCAAATCTAGAAGTCATGGTAGCAGGAGGCGACGGCGACGGCTTTTCGATTGGAGCTGCCCATTTTATTCATGCCGTACGTAGGAACGTAAACATGACTTATGTTGTGATGGATAACCGTATCTATGGATTGACAAAGGGACAATATTCGCCTACAAGTGGGACCGATCTTAAAACAAAGACAAGTCCGAGTGGGACTCATATGCCGCCCCTGGATCCTCTCGCTTTGGCATTGTCCTCTCAAGGAACATTCATAGCACAGGCATTTTCTTCTGATTTAAAGCGACTCGTCGAAATCGTAGAAGCAGCGATAAATCACAATGGATTTGCATTTGTCAACGTTTTCAGTCCGTGTGTTACTTACAATAAGGTGGATACTTATCAATATTTCCGAGAAGCACTTGTCGATGTTAATGACATTGGTCATGATCCTACTGACTATGAGGCCGCGAAAAAACTAATTCTTGATAGTGAAACAGAATACCAAGGGATACTATATCAGAATCCAAACTCAGTTTCTTATGAAGAATCCCACGGTCTAGATTCTCCACTGTGGGATATCTCCGAAAATCCACCCGAAGATATCCTGAATTTACTCCGCGAATTCTACTAACTATAGTCCTTTCAGTATACTACTTTTTTCACCCAATTTTCTTCTTATATGTGTAACTTTCCCTCTCGTGCAGATCCCATGCATTTTTAACTTCTCCTAACAACACTTTTCCATGGGCGTTCAATCGTATGATATTATTGTAGTTGGAGGGGGCACTGCTGGTTCTTTTGCAGCTGCTACAGCTGCTAGAGAAGGATATTCAGTTGCTGTGCTGGAACGAAAAACAGTCAAAGAAGCTGGGAATATAGCCTGTGGGGATGCAGTCAAAGGCAAGAGTACTTTTCCTGATGTAATCAATCTAGAGCGACTCGCAAAGGAATCTTTTACCAACAAGAATATTCAGCGAGCAGTTTTTGAAAATCCAGCATCCGGGCAATCAATTAATATCCCTTTCGGCGAAACAAAAGGGACAATCCTTGATAGATATGCATACGGTCAGGTATTGCTAGATGAAGTAAAATTATCAGGGGCAGAAATTCACTATGATACTGTGATTCAAGACGTTGTCCAAAATGGGCAAGTCACAGGGGTCACTGGAATCTGTAAGGGAAAACCCGTTTCTTACCAGGCACCTATCACGATTGACACTGGTGGTTCCATGTCTCTTCTTCAAGATAAAACGGATTTTTCTGGAACCACTTTTGATACGAATGTTTCATATAGACAATTTTGCTCTGCCTACCGGGAAGTCATCGAATTACCCAATCCAGTAGACTGGCACGATGCTATCATCTTCAAACCCACCACTGAGTTAGGATATCTTTGGTATTTCCCACGGACACCAACTGTGATTAATGTGGGTGTGGGATTCCAAATGAATAAACCTCCTATGGAGCTTGTTAAAGCAGTTCAGGATGACATCCGAGCACATCCCGATTTCAAAGATTGCACTGTAGTTGACAAGTTAGGAGCTGCACTTCCCACCCGAAGGCCATTCGATTCCGCAGTTGCTCCTGGTTTCATAGCCGCAGGAGATTCTGCTGGCCATGTAAATCCAACCACTGGTGGTGGCATCGGAGCAGCAGCAACCTCTGGACACTTCGCTGCACAAACTGCAATGAATGCCATTGAGTCCGATGATGTAAGTGAATCCTCTCTTTGGGACTACAATGTTAAAGTGATGGAATCTTTTGGCAAGCGATACGCCGCAATGGATTTATATAATATTTGGGGCGGTGCACATGAGGTTTCTGAACTAACAGATGTCATTTCTTGTATCCCTGGACAACAACTCGTCGATATCATGAGCAAACATGGAAGCACAACCATGGGCCTCTGGGTTAAATTCAAAACATTAACAAAATCCTTCCGGCACTGGGGTCTCTTGTTCGAACTTTATAGAATAAATAGAGAAGCAGGACGACTCAAGGAACACTACGATGTCTATCCTTCATCGCCTAATGGGTTCGATTCATGGAAACGTGAAAGAGATCTAATTATGGATTCTGTCTATTCTATTTGCAATGCCGAACCAAAGTATTAAGGGCCTTTTCTCCGTCTTAGCATCACAAAGACATGGACACATCCGATCCAACAATTATCCTTCCTCGAAAAAAAGGCCTACCTGTGTTGGGACTAGGCACTTGGAAGATGTCTGGCCCATCTTGCTCGGAAACTATCAAGTTCGCCCTCGAAATAGGGTACCGTCATATCGATACTGCCCAGACTTATGGCAACGAAATAGATGTTGGTAATGGTATCTCTGAGGCCGAAATAGTTCGAGATGAGTTATTCATCGCAACAAAACTTCACACTGATAATCTCTCATATAAGGGCGTTATGAATGCAGCAGAGTATAGTGTGGATAGATTACAAACAGAATACTTGGATCTTCTCTATATACATTGGCCCTCTGGAACCTATGACCCCGAGGACACTCTAGCTGGATTTGCAGATCTTCGAGACGACGGTGTTATCTCCCACGTCGGAGTCAGCAATTTCGAACAACAACAGTTAGACATAGCCTTGAAGGAATGTGACGCCCCGATATTCGCAAACCAAATTGAAATGCATCCCTTTCTACATCAGGACTCGCTGCGTGCCCATTGCGAGTCAAATGACATCCTTGTCGTGGCATATTCTCCAATTGCCAGAGGAGCAATTTTTGACTCCCCTGAACTGGAAGCAATATCTAAAAAACATGGGGTCACTGAGGCAGAAGTAAGTCTATCTTGGATTCAAGAAAAAGGCGCGATCCCTATACCTAAAGCCTCCTCAGAAAACCATATCAAAAAAAATATAGAATCATTCCCCATAACACTCTCTATAGAAGATATCAACGTGATTGATTCCATTACTCATGAAGAACGTCAGGTAGACCCAGAATTCGCCCCTTGGAACCTCTAATTTTCCCCATTTATTCACTACATATATCCTAAATCCCTAAGGCGCTGCATGATGCCCTCCTTATCTTGTGCCCGCCCTTGCCTTTCTGGTGTTTCTTCTAGATCTTGCAACCATGCGGGTTTATTTTCTGATTTCATAGATCCCTTTTCTGTACCCAATGATCTAAATCCTTCAAAATATTTTGGACCGACCGGAACATCTTCTATAGAAATCCCATCCGGAAAATCATTATAATCCGCCGGAATATGGCCAACAGGATATTTTTCCACCGAATCTGGGACAACATATTTCCAAATAGCATCCCACAAATTCCTTTCATCAAATTGTAAAATAGGGTGGATTCTGTCATGAGGTGGGTATTTCTCCAAATCGTGACGCGGGCTAAAAAAAGTCTCATCCGATCTAGCCTCTTGTTCATCCCATCTGACTCCTGAGAAAATCCCATCAAATCCATTTTGTATAATCGTTTCGTTGAGAACTGCGGTTTTTAACAAGTGATTTCCCACAAATGAATCTGGATCTACGATTACGCTCTTTTCTTTATACCCCAACTTTTGTATTTCCTTCCGATTCGCGTCATTGAGATCTTCAATTTTTATCTCTTTACTCCCTCTTTTCCTAAGCCTGGCAATATCTTCATTTTGAGCTTTAATTAAATCTAAATTCCATATTCTTGCCCACCTGTCTACAAATTTTATAATCTCTGAAAAGTGTGCAAAATGATCAAGAAACACTACCGGAGGCACTTCTTCTCCCTTCTCACGAGCAACTTCTCTTATCACATAAAGTAGTAGGGTGGAATCTTTTCCCCCTGTCCACATAATTGCTGGAGATTCATATTGCTCTAGGCCGTCGCTCACTACTTGGATGGATTTTTCTAGTTTATGTTCAAGACCCTGGTAATCCTTTGCAGACTGGCCCTTTCCATCCGTATAATCAACTTTAACGTAGTTTGGAAACTCAACAACCATTCTCTAACGCATATATTTGTCTCAACGAACACAAATCCCTTTTGTATCTCACCTCAATTTATGTACTTGTTGTCTCTCCAATTGACACCGTTTTCTATATCTACGTCTTTTCTCTCTTCAGTAATTTTTATTACCGCCGGTTTCACCTCACCTTCTGTAATCTTCACAACTTTTAATTGGCCATCTTCAATAAATATCGCCTCAAGTGATCCTTTACTCCCTCTCTCTGCAATCTCACACAAAACCTGAAACATTTGGTACTGAAAAGCAGTATTCTGCAATATGGCATCCAATTCTCCTTTAAATGTGGCTATTTCTATAATGTCCATGGGGCGCTCTTGATCAGGTTCAAGAGCTTCTATCTCTTCTTCTGTTAGCTCTTTTAGCAACTTCAATTCAGTTACTGTTCCCTTTATGACTGCAGTGGGTGTGTATTTCCCAAGATCTGAATCTTCCACTACTGCAGATATGATCAAAGTGTTACTCCTTCTTTTTATATCTGCACTATCCAACCCATCCGGGGGATTCAAATTTTTTATATGATCTTCTACTTCCGACAAAGGAATTTCTAGAGTAGAATGCAGGTAGTATACCTTATTCTCCATAATTCCCTCCCCAATCTCCAAGATTATTCATGTCTCCTATAGAACCCGCTTGGATATAGTATTGCCCTTATCTATTTTTTAGTTTTAATGCTATTTTTGCCCAATTTCTTTCAATTGGTTCACAACATCTTTCAGTGGAGTCACGTCTGCATATTTCATGTCCATATCAAATAAAGAAGCCTCATTAGCAAATGTGGACCTATCCGCCACACATTCAATCGGGATTATAATTCTAAAATTACTAGAGTGCCCATCTACCACTGTGGCCCTCACGCACCCCGATGTCGTCATCCCCGTCACAATCACTGTGTCAATTCCTCTATTGTGTAAAAGCATCGCCAAGTGTGTATCAAAAAATGCACTTGCTCTCGGTTTGTCTAGTACAATTTCCTCTTTCAATGGGGTCAATTTTTCGTTAATATTTTGCCCTTTTGACTCTTTCTTTTCAACTGAACTCCTCGCACCCGGGCGTTTTGTAGCACCCGGATATCCTTCGGGAAAGTTTCTAGATGGTTTTACATAATACACTGGGACATTGGCACCTCTGGCTGCCTCAATTAATTTCTTATTCGCATCAACAGCGGCAGAACCTGTATCCTCTCTACCAACTCCATAATCTCCAGTAGTAAATTCGTCTGTCATATCCACGATTAATATTGCAGCCGATTTACCCCACCCAACTCTGTTCCCATATCCCGCTTTTCTAAAATATTCTAAATCACCTTCTGGAATAATGTCCGGAATGTATGAATTTTCAAGTGACATACTTATTTTTCACGTGGTTACGGTTAAAATCTGTCGAACAATTCCATTTCTCAAATGGCAATCGTGATACGCTCTGTCTCCCTAACTCTCTCATGAGTACTAAACCCAAAATACACATCCTCGGAACTGGGGGTACTATTGCCAATATCACTGGAAATTACATATCATCGGCAGACTTTGTCCCTATAGATGCCCTTCTCGATTTAGCACCCGACGAAGTAACTTCACATGGCGAATTGTCTTTGGCAGAAATAACCCACCTTAACAGTGGCGCACTGACCCCTGAAGTTTGGTTCGATCTCCACGATGAAATTATGCAAAGATCCTCTTCGAACAATCCTCCCGATGGTTTCGTGATCACACATGGGTCTAATACCTCTGAAGAAACAGCTTACTTTTTAAATCTAGTTTTGAAAACCGAAATTCCTGTTATTGTCACTGCAGCTCAGCGAAATATAGGGAAGCTAGGGTCTGAGGGATTCAAAAATTTATACGATTCCATCCGTGTAGCTTCTTCTCCAGATTCAGTAGGAAAAGGAGTTCTTTTCGTTGCAAATGAGGAAATTCACCATGCCCGGGATGTGACAAAACTTGCAGCCAGCCGGCCCGATGCATGGAGATCTCCCAATTTCGGCCGTCTAGGTGATATTTTCGACGAAGTTCGTTTCTATCGCACCTCCACTCGAGCCTCCACAGTAAAAACCGAATTCGATATTTCCGATTACACTACGTCAGATTTCCCTTTGTTGGATGTCCAGATAGTTTATTCATCCTTTTCGGACGATGGAACGATGGTTCGAGCAGCAGTAGATTCAGGAGCAAAAGGCATTGTTTGTGCTGCATTTCCCACTTGCAGCCCTGCCTGGCCTGACAACCACCCTACTCAAGGAGATGCCCTAATCGAAGCTACAAAAAAAGATATACCAGTTGTACTATGCAATCGTGGAACTTCTGGTTTTAAACCAGTAAAAGAACCCTTCTTAAATGGTGGAACTCTCCGGCCTCAAAAAGCACGTATACTATTGGCATTAGCATTGATGAAAACTAATGACCCTCAGGAACTACAACGAATCTTCAATTCTTATTGAACATATTTTGGGACGTTCCTTTTTATTTATAGATTCGATCTCCGGAAGTCTAAAGATCCAAACATCCCATCGTACTGACATATGACCAACGAACCTATTGATCTCAGGAGGGCACATGAGCGTTAAGTTTGAACAAATAGAGGTTTCTTCACACGATTTTGAACAAATGAAGGAGTTCGTTTATAAACAGTTAATCTCCAGTACCGAACACGATGCCGATGGAAATAGAATGAGGTGGTATCCTTGGCACTCTGCAGATTATCGTTTCATCCATACTCTAAATGTCGTTTCAATCTCTACAAAAATAGCACAAAAAGAAGGTGCAAACATAGATCGTGTTCGGATTTCTGCTCTGTTCCACGATATTGCAAAATTCTCTTCGCCTCAAAAGACTCATGCCCAAGATGGTGCAGATCTCGCCAGAGATTATCTACAAAATAATTTTGATTATCCTGATTTTTTTCTCGATGACATTCACAAAATAATTTCCAATCACATTTACGAAGGCGACTTATCCACTCTATCCCTCGAAGAAAGATGCTTGATCGAAGCCGATATGATTGATAAAATTGGTGCTAATGGATCTGCACTTCTAATCCTAAGAATGGGTTATGATTCTCGCCCCTCTTCTCATACTTCCGATACACTACAAAAAGTCATCACCCGCGGAAAAGATACATTATCTAAAATCACAAGTGACACTGCATACTCCATCGCATACCAACGAGTCCAACGGGCGACATGGTTAAAAGAATGGATCGATGAAGAAACCCCTGGGGCATTTGAGCTATCCAATAAATAACATTGACATCGATTTCGCTAAAAATACTCCGCCAAACACGGCTAGTATCCCTGAGCTAGCCAACGAAATCACTCGGAAAATCTGTTCATTTTTCTCCCCGGCTATTATCAATACAGTTGGAAACACCAAAATCCATATGGATATGCCAACAAATATTCCTATAATTACCTCTATACTCTGTAATTGGATCTCCCACCCTGTAATTCCCACGACCATTCCTGCCACTGTTTCTATCCCTTCATTCTGGAATAATGCCGCAGACATTCCTGCCCAGAAAGCCACTTGCCATGGATTTGTTATTCCCAATCCTAGTGCCTTTAAAAACCCATTTCTATCATTCGTCTTCACTTCCCATTCGATTTTATTCCTACCATCTCGAAATAGCCTATATGCAAAAACTAGCATAACCACTCCTCCGATCCCTATCAGTGCTCCTTGCAACCACTCTCTCGAAGTTATAATTGTAATCACCCCCATGTAAGCCAACAAAAGTAGAACCATATCTGACACCATTGCGCCAAAACCAGTCTGAACTCCTGCATTCCACCCTTTGTTTATACTTTCATCAGCAATTATTGCGTTCATTGGACCCGGGGGCGCAGCTAGAACTAATCCAAATAATATTCCTACTATTATTCCCCCTATCATCCTCTCCCACCTTCTTCAAATTTTTTTAACGTGTATGGACATTGATACCTCTTTTGGTAAGCTATGGCTCCCTTTCTCATTGCTCACCGTAATCATTCCAAACGGGGCCACTGATTCAACTTTCACTTTTTCTCCTGGTTTTATCCCTATCTCTGCTAGATATTGCAATTCTTCACTATCTCTAGTGCGTGGAGAATTCTCAGATCCGATGTAGTTCTCCTTCACCCTCTCTATCATTACCAGGTCTCCAGAAATGTGTTCTCCCAATTTTGTAGTCTCATCTTTGGCAATTGATGCCAGATCTGCACTTGGTATTGGCGCACCATAAAGGCCGTATTTTGGATTCCCAAGCGCATTCGCAATCCTGCGCTCCAATTCCTCCGAGATGTGATGTTCCAATACATCTGCTTCTTCATGCACCTCTGACCAATCATAACCTAGAAACTCCACAAGGTATGTTTCTATCAGTCTATGGTGGCGTAATATTTCTAGTGCAATCGCTTCCCCTTTCTTGGTAAGAGTTGCACCTTTATATTTTTCATATTTTATAAATTTCTTTTCCCCCAGTTTGACCAGCATACTTGTTACAGTTGGTGCACTCACTCTCATTTTCTCGGCAACCTCCGAAGTCGATACAGATTCTCCACTTTCCCGATTAATTAGATAAATACTTTTTAAATAATCTTGCATCGATTCGCTAGCTTCTTCCCGCATTACTTATATTTATTAGACCTATCTAAACATATATTTTTTGGTACTTCTAAATCTATAATATAAATCGTCTAATTTCTCACAAACAATAAACTTCTTTCACTTAATTAGATCAAAGGAGTTGGATTTTTATCTCCCTGGTAATGCTCTTCTGTGTAATATTTCAACCAAGCTTCTCCATTAAGGAAGTTCTCTGGAATATCTTCTTCTAGAGAATCCGCGCTTATCTTTACCCAACCTTCACCCTCCTCTGATCTCCATGAATACGAAGTTTTCCCAAGAGCTATGTATACTTCACTTTTCTCTGGTTTGGATTCTCTAAGTTGGAATATGGCCGCCGACAGTGTAGTTTCATCATTATAATCGTTCTCTTGGTACCTGCAGATAGAATTCAATCCCGGACCATTTTTATGATCTATTGACAAATCCCTCATAGTTTCCACCGTGACGTTGCCCTCATTTTTCTCCAGCATTTCCATAACTCTCTCATACCTGCAATAGCTCGAAGGTATTTCCGATCTAGGACGTGCCAAGTGACTTAAAATTTCAAATTTATTTGCTCGACCTGTTACTCCATTTTCAATCCATTCTGCAGCAAGATGCGTAAACTCACCTTCAAGTATGACTGCTCTCTTCGCATCAGCAATATCAATACTACCTGGGGAAGACATAGGGTCTGAAAATAGCAATGGGGTAATAACTTGTGCCGCCTCTATTGCCGTACTTCCTTGAATCAATCCCTGTCTCATAAATTCACCCCTCGATGCAGCCGCCCACTCTTTCGCACTTTTCCCCTCTTCGTCAAATGTAATGGTGCGTGATATGTTTGATCCGATTGCAACACCTTTGTCATTTATTCCCATTTTTACAGCAGTCGAACCTGCAGCAGCAACCATCAACACATTATTTCCCTCTTCGTGTTCTTCTACTCTGATCACATTCACTTGCTGATTCTCATAGCAGTTTTCTCCAGTAAACTCACTGGAACCCTTTTTATCAGATTGCTTAAAGAAAATGGTTTCTCCAGTCGCCGAGGCGTTTCCTGCAGCAATAGCAACAGTACATCCATCTGGAGTGATGTTCTCCTCAAACAAGTTGAATGCCAACAGATCCATATACGGAACTGAAGCTGACCTTGCCATACTTTTAATTTCCATCTTGGTTAGGTCTGGCAACCTGTGGGAATTTTCCCGAACCGCGGCATATATATCTTCTCTGTAAATCTCTCTGTCTCTTGCAGAAACCCAGAAATTCTTCAGATTTTGCCCAATGGCCCATTTGAGCATTTCTCCCCTTTTTTCTCCTTTCTTTACAGCTTCTCTCCGATTCATACCATCTGACATTTTAAAATATTATTCCGTTTATGTATACTGTTTATATTCTGCGCGCGGTTCTGTTAATTTCCTAGGAGAGTTCCAAGGCATTTTGTCCACATCTACTAATGTTCCAAACCCTCTTTCTCCAACTACCTTTCCATCTTCGTATACCACTTTTCCTCGAACAACCGTCATCGTAGCCCTACCTTTGAATGTTTCCCCATGGAATGGTGTCGCTGTATTTTTAGAATGGAGATTCTTCCTGTCCATAGTCCAAGTTTCGTTTAGATCAAAAACGGTGAAATCTGCATCAGTTCCAATTCGAAGAGATCCTTTCTCTGGGTACATTCCCCAAATCTCTGCGGGTCTTTTACTGTGCATGTCAACCCACTTTTCCAATGTGAGTTTTCCATCATTTACAAAAGTAAGCATTGCTGCAACTTCTGATTCTAATCCGACAAATCCCGAGATGACATTCCATGTATTCTGGAACGGATCGTCCATTCCTTTCTCTTCATCTGTGTGAGGTGAGTGATCAGTCGCTATACAATCAATCCCACCACCATGAATTCCGATATCCCAAAGCATATCTTGCTCAATCTGATCTCTAATTGGCGGTTGAATTCGAGCAACATTGCCCTTATCACGCATCACTTCTTCGTTGAACCACAAGTAGTGAGGCATAGTTTCTGCAGTTACATTTATTCCTTTCTTTTTAGCATCAAGAACCATCTGAGCACCAGACCCCGAGGCCAAGTGGAACTCGTGAATTGGACATCCCGTATGTTCTGAGAACAATATGGTTCTTCCTACTGCTTCCCTTTCACAAACAGGAGGTCTCGACCACGAGTGGTAGATAGGATCATTCAACCCTTGTTCAATGAACTGAGCCTCATAATGTTTCAGAATCTCATCATCTTCTTCATGGAATCCTAGTCTCTTTCCAGTCTTTGCAATTGCATGCATCGCATCAAGTAGTTCCCCATCATTTGGAGGTGGAATCGCACCAATGGTGGTTCCTAAAAACACTTTGTATCCAACACACCCTGCTTCATTTAGAGCATTTACACTTTCTTCTGTAGCATTATCTGATGTTATTACAACATAGGATTGGAAATCGACATACGCCTTCTCTTCTCCCTTTTCAAATTTAAGTTTAAGATGCTCCGGTGCATCGATAACCGGTATGCAGTTGGGCATTCCTATGACTGTGGTCACGCCCCCTGCTGCTGCAGCTTGGGTCGCGGTTCCCCAATCTTCTTTATATTCGAGTCCAGGTTCGCGATTGTGAATGTGACAGTCTATGATCCCCGAGGTCAGGTATTTCCCCGTAGCATCAATTTCTCTACTGCCACTTGGCAGTGCATCAGACGAACCTACCGCTACTATTTTTCCGTCTTTTGCAGCTACTCCCGCATTCTCCATCAATCCATCTGGAGTTACTATCGTACAATTCTTAATTACAAGATCTGCTTGCATATACACAATAAATTCCTTTTGTGACAGGTTATATTTATCGAAACAAATATGCTCTATTTCATATTTGATTACCTTTTTAACAAATGGACCGCGTACCTATCTATAATATGAGACCTAATAATTGGATTCGTACATCTTTAATCCTCTTAATAACTATAATGTTAATCATCCCTGCTCCTGTACTCGCATCTGCGCAAGGGAACCCCAGCATAAGTGTATTCTTGCCCGAAGATCGAGTTTCACCTGGGGATGAAACAACCCTTTCTTTTTCTATCCTTAACGCTGGTGAAATAAGCGTTGGTGGTGGTGCAAGCGCCGAAGCCCGAGTCACAACCGCCAGAGACGTAAAACTGACCTTGTTCCCTGGGGAAGCACCCATTCAAGTTCTAACCGGAACTGTACCTATTGGAAACGTGGCAGAAGGTGAAAGCGATCCCGTTCCTGTCAAAATTTCTGTTAATGAGAATGCCGCCCCCGGGACTTATTCACTCCCTGTAGAAATAGAATATGTCTATACTTTCATAATCGCAACGGGGGATGTGGACAGCCCTGGACATTACCAGAGAACAAAAACTGTAACTCAGAATGTCAATTTGATAGTTGAACCTCAACCCTCTTTCGAAATAGATCAAATCACTCTGGGCCCCGTCCTCGATGGATATGGCCCCCTCGATATTGTTCTAAGCAATGATGGCAGTGAGACTGCTACAGCTGCAACTATAACTCTGACCTCTGAATCATCTCAACTCACCTTCAGTGGTGCCCATGGTTCTCAAAGTGTAAGTGCCTTTGTTGGAGATATACCTTCTGGAGGTTCTCAGTCCATCCAATTCGAGGCCCAATTAGCCAAAGGATCAATGGGTATAGTGCACCCTGTCTCCCTCTCCATATCTTATACGGATGAGTTTGGGGAAACTCAACAATCAAAATCGATTAAATCAGGAGTCTCCCCTGTGTCCGATTCTGGAAGATTTTCTGTAATATCTAATCCCACCAATCTATCCTTGGACCAAGCTGCTGATATCTCTTTTACCATAAACAACGACGGTGAAGATGCCATATTTGACGCAAGAGTGTTCATACAATCAACAGATCCAAAACTCTCATTTGGTGGCTCTCACACTGCCGAATATGTGGTTGGAAATTGGCCCTCTTCTGCCTCTAAAATAGTTTCTTTCAAAAGTAGCCTTGCAGAAGATTCTAATGTACGACCATACCCGGTTATTGTTGAGGTCATCTATAAATCCAGCAACAATTCTGATAGGACCTCTTACCCGGTAACCGTTGGAGTAACGCCCCTTGGAGAGCAATCTTTCTCAATCACTGATGTTTCCACCAAGCTATCTGTTGGAAGCGAAGGCGATCTAAGCGCAACCTTAGTCAATGACGGTCCACAATCCGTTGAAAATGCTGTGATTGTTTTCACATCTGATCTTCAGACCATTTCTTCTCTCGAAGAAGAATATGCTGTTGGAAGTCTTTCTACTGGGGATTCTAAGTCTTTTAAATTTTCATTAGATGTAAGTGAATCTGCAGACGAAGGTCAAAGACAAATCTCACTTTCGATACGTTATAGGGATTCTGATGGAAAATCTCATGTTTCCGACCCAATCGATGTTATCCTCACTGTATCTCCTGAATTAGATGTATTCGAAGTCTCACCCGTCAGTTCAACTTTCTCCCCTGGAGGAAATGGATTATTGGTATTGCAAGTCACCAACGTCGATGATGAAACCCTCACTGATATCTCTGCAAAGGTCTTCCCCGAGAGTCCCATAACTGCAGGAGACGATACTGCATTTATACCAAAACTATCTGCTGGAGAAAGCACTGAAATAGTATTTGATATCTCCCTCTCACCCGCGGCTTTAGATAAAATCTATCCACTAGATTTGGATTTCCAATATGACACAAACTCTGGAGAAACTCTACTATCTGACACTTATCAAGTACCCGTCGAAGTCGATTCCGCTACGAATGGTGGCCAAAGCGCTATATCCACCTTCTTACTTCCTGTGGGGATTCTCATAGTTATAGTAGCTGGAGGGGTCTATTTCTATCGAAGACGTCAGAATTCACAAGTAGAAAAATAAGTGACCTAAAATGGATCTCCAACCATATGTAGAACCCATAGTCGATCTAATCACGTCTCGTACGAAGACAATAATCGTTTTATTTTTGGTCCTATCTGTAATTTTCACGGCAGGTTTGGGAAATATTTCCACAGAATCGGGAACAGAACAATTCACAACCGATTTGCCCTCTGAAAAAGCTCTGCAAGAAATAAACCAAGAATTCACCCCGCGCTTCACTGTTGATAAAACGACTAATACTGGAAGTACTCAACTAATTCAAGTAAGTACGAATGTCTTGTCCAAACAATCGCTCTTGCGGATGTTAGAACTTCTCTATGAATTGGACCAAAACGACGATCTCCGCGTAGTTAGCACCTCTAGCGTAGCCCAAATAGTTGCCACATCCATCGACCCATCCGCACAAACACTCAGAAAACAAATCTATGTAATCGAACAAACTCCCCCCTCGAAAATCAAATCCACGCTCCGATCTATCAATGAGAACTTCCCCCTATCTGGCCTTCTCAGCAACGACTACAATGAAGGGTCTATGACTGCTAGTTCCACGATAGGTGTCGTAGTCCATTCCTTGCCTTCTTCTGCACAGTCTGCTCAACAGAGTTCTGGAACTAGTGGCACTGATCCTTTAACGGACATGCAAGTTAGCATACAAGAAGTTGCTTCCATTGGCGGCGATGTAAAGGTGTTTGGATCTGGTATATTCTCAAGTGAATTTGGAAACGTTATTGGCGATACAATGATCATCGTAACTCCTGCAGCAATTCTGTTTATAATTCTATTTTTGATATATGCATATCGAGATTTAGTTGATCTACTACTGGGAGTTTTGTCCTTATTTATGGCAATTATCTGGACGTTTGGATTCATGGGAATTGCAAATATACCATTCAGTCAAATGCTCATTGCAGTTCCTCCTATTCTCCTCGCTCTGGGTGTCGATTTTGGTATCCATGCTATCAATCGTTACCGCGAAGAAAAAAATGATGAAACTAGTGTAAAAGAAGCAGCATCACGTATGCTTCGGCAAATCCTCATCGCATTTTTCATAGTCACCGCAACCACCATAATTGGATTTTTATCAAATCTGACTAGTGCCCTCGCCCCGATCAAGGATTTCGGAGTAGTTGCTAGTATTGGTATAGTATTTACATTTTTAATTTTTGGGATATTCCTACCTGCGGCAAAAATACACCTAGATCAATTCCGAGGCCAAAAACAACGCCCTAAAAAACCCCTTGGAGTGGAGGGGTCGTTTTTAGGTCACTCCTTAAAAATAGGAGTATGGATCGCTAAAAAAATCCCTGTTATCTTTTTAATTTTCGTTATCATTCTCTCTGGATTCTCGCTCAACTACGCCACTGGAATTGATACCACGTTTACAGTTGAAAATTTCTTACCCCCTGAAAAATCTGCTTCTTATTTGATGGTCCTTCCTGAACCTTTCAAACCAAGTGAATACTCTTCAATTGGCACTCTTAATTACCTAACCGACAATTTCGGAACATCCCAAGGAGGTTCTGTAACGTTGTTTGTGGAGGCACCCATGCGTGATGATAGTGCTTTAGAATCCATCTACAAACTTAGTCAGAACCCTCCTGATACTTTTGCGACTGAAAATAGGATTGCTGTCTCCAACAGTATTTTGACAGTCATCCAAGACACTGCAGCAAATTCCCCCGAATTCGCTACACTAGTCTCTAAAAACGATAGAAATGGAAATGGAGTACCTGACAAAAACCTCGATGACATATATGATGCTTTATTCTCCTCCTCTGCACGTGGAGATGCACTTAAATATTTATCTGAGGATCGCCGCAGCACTCTAATCATATATTCGCTAAAGGCTGGCGCCAACACTGGAGACGCCGCTTCAGACGGTAAAATACTGGCAGAAGAACAAAGATATTCTGCAATTTCTACCGGCGAAACTGTGGTTCTAGAAGATGTTGTAGAGTTGCTGCTTCAGTCCGCTATAAAAAGTCTTTTAGTTGCGTTATCTCTCACTGCAGTTTTCTTGGTTTTCCTATATTGGCTGATAGATCGGCGCCCCTTGCTAGGTTTGATCAATGTATTTCCCATTATAGTCACCGTGGCCTTAGTAGGTGGAAGCATGCGCTTGGCGGGACTCTCATTCGATGCTTTTACAGCAACAGTTTTGGCTTTAACTGTTGGACTTGGAGTTGATTATTCCGTACATATAGTACACAGGTTCGTGGATGAATATGGCACAAGCAAAGCTCTTTTTGAGTCTCTCAATCGGACCTTGCAAGGAACTGGAGGTGCCCTCACTGGAAGTATGCTTACAACAGTATTCGGTATTGGTGCACTCTATCTCGCAGTCTTTCCTGCTATTGGTTCTTTCGGACTTCTCACCGCACTAAGTGTCTTTTATGCATATCTGTCCTCTATCATTGTTCTTCCCCCTCTCCTCGCACTTTGGACAAAAATAGCATAGTTATTTATTCACAGTTCCAGGAAGGTGGATTTAATAGTACAGACATCGGCGTTCGATTATGGAGCGTGTAGATGTAGCTGTCATTGGAGGTGGACCTGCTGGAGCAATCGCAGCAAAATCAGCAGCATCAAATGGCGCCAAGACGATTTTATTTGAAAAAGGCGTCCCTCGTGAGGATAGAAAAAATATTGGCCCCGATTCTACCGATGCAGCTGGAATTCTAGATTATTGGGTCGATTTAATGCAACTTGACCCGTCGACATTTCCCGAAGGCATCCTTCTTCGGCATCTCGATTGTGCCGAATTCATCTCACCCTCAGAAAGTGTTTGTTTGTACAAAACTGGAATTAAATCTTCATATCCCCATTTTGGATATACTTATAATCGAGCGATGTTTGATGATTGGATGCTCGAAAATGCCATTTCCGCAGGGGCAGATTGCCGAATTGGGGATACTGTCCACGAAGTAGTAGTTTCAAAAACAGGCCCCCATGAATTAATCTTAAGAAGTGGAGAGTCCCTCTTAGCATCCAATCTTATTTTGGCCGATGGACCGCAACGAAGCATCACTCTAGGCGTATTGGATCAGCTTCTCCCCCCTGGAGTGGCGACAAAAGCACTTGGAACTACGACTGCAAATCATATTGCTTATCAAGAGTATCGAGAACTTCCCTCAGATTTATTCGAACCAAATAAGATTAAATTTTGGTGGGGGCACATACCCGGCCACACAGCGTACCCTTGGATATTCCCAAATGAAGGTAACACAGCTAGAATCGGCATCACCATGCCAATTGGGATGGATATCGATTCTTTCAAAAATCGAGATTCTTACCTGTTACTTCGCCCCGAAGATACTCAAATACCACGATGCAGTGATTATATCGAACGTCTTCTTTCATTTGTTTATCCCGATTTGGATTTATCTGATTTTCCCCTTGTATCGCAGAAAGGAAAACGAAAAGGAACTGAAACATATCCTATTTCTTCCACTCGCCCAATAGACTCCCCCGGCCACGCCAATATAGCCATCACCGGCGGTGCGATGGGGGCCACATCCGCCTTCCATGAAGGCGGTGCTCATGTTGCTATTCGAACTGGGAAAATCGCTGGAACCCTTGCAGCCCGTGGCCAATTGGAACAATATAATACTCAATGGAAAAGTGCAATCGGAACTGAAATCCGAAGAAACGTTGCGTTTGCCAATCTCGTTCGCGGATTCAGTCCAAGTGATTGGGACAATGTATTCCAAATTACTAACAGGGTTCTAGCTGGTGATGACACTAGCTCTATCCTATCTGCACTCAGGAGAGCGGGTTTTGGGGGTTTCAAACTTCTAAGTGCTTACAAAAAAGAAAAGTTCACACTTCGGAATGGGCGTTATGTGCAAATAGCTGAATCAGATTATCAACCCCTCTGATGTCTCCTTAACATGAACATTCCTCCTAAAAAAATACCTGCTAATTCTTCCAATTCTATGTTGGATTTATACACTCATTATGGTAGGAATCATCGTTTCCATATTTTTTGTGGGGTACTCGGAACCCTTCTCGGACGCTTTTCTGGTCTACTCCCTGCATTTTTCTTAGGTCTAGCAATCGATCTAATCTTCTTCGACCAGAGTCTCCCCCCCTCCTATGTATTTTCATCCCAACTTGAATCATTTTCCTCTTCTTCAATTCTCATACTTTTTTCTGTAATAATTACACTGTCATTTTTTCTCGGAGCAGTTTCCATGTGGCTTGGAGATCGGGGTTGGAATGCGTTCGCCCAAGAAATTCAACACGAACTTCGAACAGATGCATACGACGCTTTGCAGGCTTTATCAATGAATTTTTTCGAGGATTCTAGAACTGGGGAGCTATTGAGTATAATCAACAATGATGTAAATCAATTAGAAGATTTCCTTAGTACTAGTTTCAGCGATGCACTCCGACTTGTAGTAATGGTCATTGGAGTAGGTTTAATTCTTTTTTTACTTAACCCCGAACTCACTATTATTGCAATGTTCCCAGTTCCTATAATTGCAATTTTGGCCTATTTATTTGTTAGGAATATTCATCCAAAATACGTCGCAATGAGGTCTAGTGTTGGGGGATTGTCATCGAGACTAGAAGACAATCTTAGTGGGATTGAAGTAATCAACACAGAATCTACCAAACCATATGAGAAAGGTAGGGTTTCTGATTCTTCTTCTGAGTATTACAATACCAATTGGGAGGCAATCTCAACCCGGATAAAATTCTTTCCTATGGTGACCATCATTACAGGAATTGGATTTGTGTTAACTTTCACTGTTGGTGGACTCTGGGTCCTTTCTGGTCCCCCTCTAGGTTTCAGTCGCCCCCTCACTCCTGGAACTTTTGTAACTTTCGTCATTTATGTCCAACAATTTGTTTGGCCAATTGCCCAATTTGGACAAATAGTTAATACTTACCAGCGTGCCAAAGCATCGAATTCTCGTATATTTGGTTTGTTAAAACAATCTCCTTCTATCGTAGACTCGCCCGAAGCAATTGATTTCTCACCACTGAATGTGAATCTAAACTTCAATCAGGTTTCTTTCCGATATCCATCTCTTGAAAACTATGTGCTAAAAGACATCTCTTTCCGATTAGAAAAAGGAGAAACATTAGGTGTTGTTGGGCCGTCTGGAAGCGGAAAAACTACTCTTGTAAAGCTCCTCGCACGTCTATACGATGTCAATGAAGGATCAATATGTATAGAAGATAAAAATATTCAAGAAATAACTCTCTATAGTCTCCGAAAATCTATCGCATATGTTAGCCAAGATAGCTACCTATTCTCTGGAACTCTCCGTGAAAATATAGAATACGGGCAACAAAATGTCACTGAACAACAGATAATTGAAGCAACAAAAACCGCACGAATCCATGAATTTATTTCCACCTTGCCAGATGGGTATGACACTATAATAGGAGAACGTGGAGTAACTCTATCCGGTGGACAAAGACAAAGAGTGGCGTTAGCCCGGGCATTGATAAAACAATCTCCAATTTTTGTAATTGACGAGGCAACACGGTATCTTGACACAGAAACTGAATCTGATATTCGAGAAAGCCTATCCACTTCTTCTTCCAATCGAATCACTATTATAATTTCCCACCGTCTCGCTTCCGTTTATAAATCGACTAAAATCATAATGTTAGACGATGGGAGAATAATTGCAAATGGTTCTCATGAAGATTTATTGAAAAATAGCCCTCTATATGCCTCTCTCTGGAAAAATCAGTCAACTTCCTCTTAAGATTAATTTTCCTTATGTTGGTTTTCTTCAAGCAAAAGATAACAGTGTCAACAACACTGCCCCCATAACTACAACAACCGCCCCCATCACCAACCTAAAAGTAACCTTTTCCAACTTCTGCAAGAACAAAAATGATATCCCTGCAACCAACAATGGGCTGGTTTGCATTATTGGAAAAACAATCGTCACAGGTCCTGAAGATATCGCAACAAAATATGCTACCAAAAATCCCGTGTTACATATTGCAGCAATCAATATCCATTTCCACTGTGAACCATCCACCCCGCCTAGTTTTGGTAATTTCCCGCTCCACCAAAGATAAGCAAAGAAAACAATCCCTCCCGCCGTAGCCTTGAGTGCCAACCCAACTAATATCGGTGTGCCTTCTTCCAATCCCATCTTATTAAATACCGGATCAAGGGCGTAAAAAAAGGAAGCAAACAATGTAATTAACACACCCCTCCATGACCCTTTCAACCTTTCCTTGTGCGTCGCAATTTCCACCGAGACCAACGCGACACCTGCGACTATCATCAATATACCTATGATAATTTCTATGGACAACGTTTCACCTAGCAATATAACTGCAGCAATGGCAGCAAGCACTGGATTTGATGCTTTTATTGGTTCCGCTCTACTAGCACCAATATGTCTAATTCCCTCATAATATAGTGATCTTGCAAACACCGTTCCCGCAATACCCGCAGCAATGAATGCCCCCACTGACCGAGATGTCAACCCATAATTGGGATGGTGAATCAAAAATGCCAGTGGAATGAACACAATTAAATTCACAATAACAACAACTGCCAAAATGTCGGAAGATCTGCTCTTTTCCGTTCCTATCCGGACTGCTACCGATGTCATCGCAACAATCAACGCAGCCAAAACAGCAAACAAAATGGCATTTATCTCTGACATAATTTCCCTATTTGATGGTGATTTTGTTGTATTTTACCAAGTTTGTTTTCACATCAATATATTTCTATACTCCCATAAGATTATTACCCTTGCTTTCAATAAAACAAACAACCTCATGCAAATAGCGATCATTGGCGGTGCAGGAACTATCGGCTCAACTGTAGCATATTCTCTATCTATAATGGATCCAGAACTCGAGATTTTTTTAGTTGATATCGACCAGGACTCTGCGGAAGGCCATGCGTTAGATTTATCTTATTCTTCTTCACATTTGTGCAATCCTGTAGGCACGTCAACCCCTCTCGTCGATTCAAATGTCATTAAAACATTGCCTCTCCCATCTCTACACGATCTAAATCCTGATCTTTTGATCATAACCGCAAGTCTTCCCCGTCCTGTAAATTCATCCTCTAAATCTTCAACCAAAGGCTGGAGGCTTGAATTTCTAAAATTAAACAAACCATTAATCACATCGATAGGAACGTATTTGGAATCAATGACGCCCATCCCTGTTATCGTTGTAACAAACCCTCTTGATAGGATAACCTATCACCTTTGGAAAAGTTCCAATTGGCCAAGAAAATTTTTCGTTGGATATTCTCTGTCTGAACAAGCTAGAATGGCATATTATATTTCCCAACTTAAGCAAGTGGCCCCCTCCGATGTATATTGCCCCGTACTCGGGGAACACGGGGATTATGTCGTTCCTATATTTTCTAGAGCAAAAGTTCAAAATATGCCTATAGAATTCTCTCCACAGGAACGCCAAAATCTCACTGAACAAGTTCGAGATGCGGCGTACGAAGTAATACGTCTAAGAGGAACTGAAGATTCTTCAAGATGGGTAACTGGAAGGGGCGTTTCTCTGTTAGCTTTGGCTCTATTGTCTGATAACATTTCTTCCCCTATACCTCTATCTGTACCTCTCGAAGGTGAATATGGTTTCAACGACGTTTGTTTAATAGTCCCTGTTTTATTCTCCAATAGAACCGTCACGAAAATAGTAGAATGGGACCTTTCCAAAGAGGAAAAAATAGAATTGCAATCCGCTTATAATTCGATCAAATCAGATTGTGTACTGTAACTATACTAAACTTCCACCATCAACTGCAAGCTCAGAACCCGTAATGAATCCATTTTCTGGATCCACTAGGAACAATGCTGCGTTAGCCTGATCTTCTGGTTTACCCCACCTACCTACTAATATAGCATCTACGACTTTCCCCGATCTTTCTTCTTCTTCTCCCACTGGAGAACCGGTTCTAGTTGGCGATAGTGTATTAACGCGTATTTCTGGAGCAAGTATTTTTGCCATAGACCGAGAAAAATTAACTATCGCCGCCTTTGAAGCAGCATATGCTGGGGCATCTGTCCTACTACGATGGGCAGAGGTTGAAGAAACATTTACTATTCTCCCACCTTCCCCTTTTTTCATTGACTTAGCCACCTCTCTTGTGCATAAAAATGCCCCTCTGACATTCACAGCAAAAATACGATCAAATGTTTCCACCGAGAGATCAAAGAGACCATCATGATCACTAATAGCAACGTTATTTACAAGAATGCTTATTGGACCCCATTCATTTTCAACTGATTCAACCATCTGCTTTACTTGGTTTTCATCCGTAACATCCGTTATCACCGATATAGCTTCACCACCCTCCTTTTTTATTAATTCTACCGTACCAGATGCACGCTCTTCATCAACATCCACCACTGCAACTTTGGCACCTTCTCTAGCAAATAATTCCGCAGTCTTGCGCCCAATGTTTCTGCCCGCACCCGTTATCACCGCAACATCCCCTTTAAGTTTTTCTGAATCTCCTGTCGCCATAGCATACAAAAACTTTCATTTATAGATATATCCTTCTATCTGGCCACCTTAGAGGAAAACCACTGAGCTATAGTCTCAAACATGCGGAACGTTCCCCTAAAAAAATCCACTATGTGGGAAAATCACTCTGGTCCCTATGGGGAAAAAGAATAGGAGAGATGGAAGTAATGGCAGCATTCCCTGCAATAGGAAATGCTATCTACGACGCAATCGGGATTGATTTAGATGTAATTCCCATAACGCCAGAACGCGTCTTGGAAGTGATGCGTGATAGTGATTGACATTCTAATTTCATTTAATAAGTTATAAATCTCCACTATTCCAATTTCGAGTCATATAATGAGTAGAAATACTATTGATTGGATAGGTTTGAGAGAATTCATTAGCAGAGCAGAACAAGTCCCCGGTGAGATCGTTCACATAGACAACGCACATTGGGATCGTGAAATGAGTACAATATCTCATGAGCTCTGTCGACATCACCCTCGACCCGTACCAGCTCCTATCTTTGATAACATACCTGATTACAAACCTGGTTTCCGAACCATGTATGCAATGACCAATTCCATGAACCGTCTGGCAATCGCCCTTGGAATGGAGCCCAATTATCACCACGAGATGAAGTTCTTACAAGACTATCGTGAAAAAGCCAAAGAAATGGCAGACGTAGATGCCATAGATCCTGTATTCGTCGAGAAATCCGACGCACCCGTAATGGAAAATGTGGATCGCGGTAAAGATGTTGATCTTTTGAAATTCCCTGTACCCAAACACCACGAATACGATGGGGGCCGATATATTGGAACTGCAACTAGTTTTATAACTGACAACCCTGGAATGGGAAGAAAAGCCAATCTTGGTGCATACCGTGTTCAGGTACATAGTGCAAACGAAGCGGGAGTTTACATTTCTCCTGGAAAACACGGTGCACTCGATATAGATGATTATTGGCAACGTGATGAGAGGGTCCCGGTGGCCGCATCTTTCGGTCAAGACCCCATTCTATTTTACTACACATCTGTCGGAATTGAGCACACCCACCCATACGGTGAATACGCCCACACAGGAGGACTTAAAGGGCACCCATTCCCCGTTGTCGAAGGTCCTGTAACTGGACTCCCACTTCCTGCCCACGCAGAAATTGTAATGGAAGGATTCATCGAGCCACATTCTACCCACTTAGAAGGTCCATTCGGAGAATGGCAAGGGTATTATGGAAGAGATGCAGATGAAGAACCTTTGATAAAAGTCGAAGCTGTTTATCACCGGAATGATCCCATCATGACATGCGCGGTCCCAGCCAGACCTCCCTATGATTACTCTTACCACAAAGCACTAGCAAGATCTGCAACCACTTGGGATTACCTAGATACTGCAGGTGTCCCTGGTATCAAAGGTGTATGGAGAACTGAAGCTGGTGGGTCGAGACTATTCAATATTATTTGCATAGAACAAAGGTACCCTGGCCACGCACGCCAAGCTGGATTTATAGCCCAACACGTACGTGAAGGTGGCTATGCAAACAGGTTCACCGTCGTCGTCGACGACGATATCGACCCAACAAGCTGGAATGAAGTTGCATGGGCCATGAGTACGAGGTGCGATCCAGCAACCGATATTGATATCCAACGAAGAACCTGGAGTACTCCTCTGGACCCTCTCGTTGAATTCCATGGCACTGAACCCGGTTTAAAGAATCTGACTTTCAACTCTCGTGCTTTGATTGACGCAACCATTCCTTACGAACGTATGCACAACTTCCCCAAAGTTGCAGAGGCCCCTCGCGAATATACTGAGGAAATAATCGACAAATGGCGTGAAGTAATTACTGGCGTCGAATCGAAAGAAAAAGAAACCGTTAAAGAATAACTCTCTCCATTCTTATTCCATAAATTTTTTTTGCTTCTGACCTAGGAAACCCTTTTTAGTTGCAATGAAAAATAACAATCTATACTATGAATTCCTCTAACAACTTTCCTCTCTCCAGACGTGCATTATCTGCCGAAGCATCTCCCATTCGAGAAATGGCCAATCTAGCCTCTCAGTATGAGGGAGACGATCTGGTGAGTCTGGCAATCGGCGAACCCGACTTTACTACACCTTCCCATATAATCGAAGCTGCTGCGAAAGCAGCTAAAAATGGGTCAACACACTATACTCAAAATGCTGGAATTCTCGAGTTAAGAGAAGCAATCTCTGAAAAAATGCGATCTGAAAACAAAGCCGATTTTGATCCCACTTCTGAGATAGTCGTGACCAACGGAGCAATGCAAGCTCTTTGTTTCGCATTACTCGCAATAGTCAACCCCGGATCTGAAGTTATATTCCCCACTCCGTGCTGGCCAAATTATTTCTCCCAGGTCAAACTAGCGGAAGGAAAGTCAATTCTCGTCAAACTTCCCCAATCAAATGGTTTTCAATTAGACCCCGATTTGCTAATCAAATCAATAACTAAGGATACGGCAGCAATTGTGTTGAACTCTCCCAACAATCCTACAGGTGTTGTTTACGATCGAAAAGCCATCAACGAAGTAGTAACTGCCGCTGCAGATAATAATGCATATGTCATCGCGGATGATGTCTACGAAGGACTGATCTACGAAGGAAATGCGGATAGTATAGTCTCCTATGTTGATCATCCAGAAAATATTTTAGTCGTAAATTCCTGTTCTAAAAAATACGCCATGACTGGATGGAGGCTAGGTTGGTTAGCTGGGAATAAGGATATCATTGAGGCTGCAACAAAACTCCACCAAAGCACTACTTCTTCCGCTTCAAGTGTATCTCAAATGGCAGCATTGGAAGCCATAACCGGGGATCAAGGCCCCATCGATTCAATGAAAAAAGAATTCCAGTCTCGTCGAGATTATGTGGTGGACCGGATCAAAGAAATGCGATCAGTTTCTTGCCCAAAACCAGGTGGGGCTATATACGCTTTTCTTGACGTGAGCCCCTTGGATGGGTCTGATTCTGATATCGCAAAACGACTGCTTATGGATTATGGTGTAGTCACCGTCCCCGGAAGTGGGTTTGGGGCAGAAGGGTCTTTCCTCAGACTCAGTACTGCAACCAGTATGGATCAACTCAAACTAGGATTAGATCGGATTGAGAAGTTAATCGAAAACGAGTTAAATTAATATTTCCGATTGATGTAGTCCATTACATCTTGCATTTTTTCTACCCTACCGTATTTTAAACCCATTTCTTCCATGTGGTATTCATGAGCTTCAACTCGCTTATCTGCCACACATTCTTTGGGAAGTATTATATTGAGGTCATTTGAAAATGCATCTGTCACGGTGGCGCGAATGCAACCAGACGTCATCATTCCCGTTACAATCACCGTATCAATTTTCATCGAGGAAAGGTATGTATCTAACATAGTTTTAAAGAAGGCACTAGATCTACTTTTTTCCAAAACTATTTCATTCTCCATTGGGGCTATCTCTGATAAAATTTCCATATATGGTATCGCTTCTTCTTCACTCTCGACTCGAATGCCATTTTTCTTCGCCCAACCACCTCTCTCAGTATCTGTCATGGGTATTCCGCCACTCGTGTGGGAAAGTTTTCCACCCTTTGTAAATATTATTGGTATGCCTGCTATCCTTGCTTTTGCTAGCAATTTTTGTATGGAAACTGCAGCTTCAATGCATGGAGGGTATGAATTTTTCACCTCCTCGTCTGCCAATGCCCGGGTCACATCGATAACCAAAAGTGCTGGATTATCACCCCATTTAAACTCTTTCATATCGATTCAGTATTCGATGCACTGGGTCTTAAATGGTTATTTTCTCTAACGAAAGTTTTATTTAGAACCTTAACTCCATAAATAGTGAATATATTGAAGATTTTCGGAGTTAAATAAAATGGCTTATCAACCTATAATTGTCCTGAGTGAGGGCAGTCAACAAACAAGCGGTCGAGATGCACAGAGAATGAACATTGCTGCAGGGAAAGCAGTTGCTGAAGCTGTGAGGTCTACATTGGGCCCCAAAGGAATGGACAAAATGCTTGTAGATTCTCTCGGAGATGTCGTGATAACAAACGACGGCGCCACAATTCTTTCTGAAATGGATATCGAACACCCTACCGCACAAATGATAGTTGAAGTTGCAGATTCTCAAGAAGAAGAAACTGGAGATGGTACTACCTCTGCAGTTGTTTTGACAGGGGAATTACTTCTTAAAGCAGAAGGTCTGTTAGATGAGGATGTACACCCCACCATAATTGTATCCGGGTACCGACTTGCTGCCAGACATGCCCGCGGAGTTCTCGATAAACTTGCTATCGATGCCGCACCCACCGAAACAGAAACTCTGCTAAAAATAGCAAAAACTTCTATGACTGGAAAAGGAGTTGGTGATTCGCACGACCATTTGGCCGATCTTGCCGTCCGAACAATACAGGCAATCGAAGAAGATGGTAGAATTGATCTAGACAATGTCAAAATAGAGACGGTTTCCACTGGATCTATCGAAGAATCTGAATTGATCGAAGGCGTTTTGATAGACAAAGAGCCTGTCCATGAAAACATGCCAACTAAGGTCAAAAAAGCGAAAATAGCCTTGCTAGGGACTGCAATTGAAATCGCTGAGACTGAAACTGATGCAGAAATAAGTGTTTCCGATCCCAGCCAATTACAGCAGTTCTTAGACGCAGAAGAACAGCATATGAGGGATCTAGTTAATGCAGTTGTAGATGCAGGGGCAAACGTTGTATTCGTTCAGAAAGGCATCGACGATCTCGCACAACATTATCTCGCTAAAGCAGGAGTCCTTGCAGTCCGACGAACTAAGAAAAGTGATTTAACAAAATTATCTAGGGCGACCGGAGCAAAAGTAGTCTCTAAAATCACTGATATCTCCAAAGAGGATTTGGGATCTGTTGGGTTGGTAGAACAAAGAAAAATTGGGGAAGATGAAATGATATTTGTTGTTGAATGTGACAATCCAAAAAGCGTATCTCTCGTCTTGCGCGGGGGGACTGAACACGTTGTAGAAGAAGTAGAACGGGCCCTCAATGACGCACTCGAAGTCGTTAGAGTAACCATTCAAGATGGGAAAGTTCTTGCGGGGGGTGGCTCTCCCGAAGTTGAAGTTTCTTTATCGTTAAGGAGCTATGCAGATTCCGTTGGTGGTAGGGAACAACTCGCAATTGAAGCCTTTGCAGACGCAGTTGAAGTCATTCCTCGAACTCTAGCCATCAATAGTGGATTGGATCCCATAGATTCTATAGTTGATTTACGAGCACAACACACCGCTGGTAGTACCTATGCTGGGCTATCTGTTATTGAAGGCGGAGTTGCGGATATGCTGGCAGAAGGTGTTGTAGAACCTCTCCGTGTCAAAACCCAAGCAATTTCTAGTGCCCAAGAAGCAACAGATCTGGTCCTTCGGATTGACGATATTATTGCAGCTGGAAATCTAGCCAAGGGCCCTGGGGATATGGAAGACGATCCCTTTGAACACGTGTAATCTTACACTAAAAAAATATTTAATAAATAGAGAAATTATTATCCGAGACTTCCTTCCATTTCTAATTCTACCAATCGATTAAGTTCCACAGCATATTCTATAGGCAGTGATTCCGTTATTGGCTCAATAAACCCTGCAACAATCATCTTCTTTGCATCTGTCTCTGAAAGACCTCTGGATTGCAAGTAGAATATATCCTCATCTCCAATTTTACCTACTGTGGCTTCGTGAGCAACGTCTACATTATTCTCGTGAATTTCTACATGAGGCATTGTATCTGACGTAGAACCATTGTCAAACATCAATGCATCACATTCCACAGTAGAAGAAGATCCTATTGCCCCTTTTGCAATATGAACTAGTCCCCTGTAATTTGTCCTTCCCCCATCTTTAGAGATAGATTTGGACTCTATACTGGATTTAGTATCTGGTGCATTATGGTACACCTTCGCACCAGTATCGATATTTTGACCAGAGCTAGCAAAAGCTATCGTCATATGTGTGTCTGTTGCCCCTCTTCCTTTAAGAACCGTACATGGGTACAGCATAGTGGCTTTCGATCCCATTGATCCCGAAATCCACTCCATACGACCTTCCGTTTCTACTATTGCACGTTTGGTATTCAAATTGTATGTGTTCTTCGACCAGTTTTGTACAGTTGAATATTGAACATGGGCACGATCTTTAACAAAGACTTCTACACAACCGGAGTGCAGATTAAAAGCCGAATACCTTGGAGCAGAACATCCCTCTATGTAGTGTACCTCTGAACCTTCTTCTGCTATTATCAAAGTATGTTCAAATTGACCCATACCTGCAGAGTTCATTCGGAAGTAAGCTTGAACTGGCATCTGGACTTGGACGCCTTCTGGGACATATACGAATGAACCTCCTGACCAAATCGCCCCATGCAATGCTGCAAATTTATTATCGCTTGGAGGAACACATTTGGTCATAAAGTATTCTTGCACTATGTCAGGATGTTCTCGAACTGCCCTGTCCATATCCATGAATATGACTCCTTTCTCTTCCCATTCTGTACTCATGTTTTGATATACAATTTCAGATTCATATTGTGCACCAACACCTGCAAGAGATGTTCGTTCAGCTTCTGGAATGCCTAATTTATCAAATGTATCTTTTATCTCATCAGGTAAATCGTTCCAATCTTTGACACCCCCTCTAACCTCTACATCTGGTCTAATGTATGGGATTATCTCATTAACATCTACCTCTGATAAATCAGGTTGCCCCGGCCAGTCAGTTGGCATTGGAAACGAGTTCCAAAACTTCAATGCCCGCAATCTGCGGTTCAGCATCCATTCTGGCTCTCCCTTGTCTTCTGAAATTACCCTGATGGTATCTTCTGTAAGTCCTTTTTCCGCTTTAAATGCAGATTTTTCTTCTTTTTTGAAGTCAAAACGTGCACTTGTATCCGTTTTACGCAGATACTCTTCTTCAGCATTACTCATTACAGACTACCCTATGGTTTCTAACCACTTAACAATTTATTCCTATAGTCCCATCTGAATCGAACATTCCTCTCTAGTTCCATTCTCCTTATACGTATACAGTACCCCTTCTTCTTCATCTTCGGCCTTTCGGTGCGACCCATTGCAGAATGGGAGGTTAGATGATAACCCACACATGCAAATCCCCCTCAATCTGATGTTTCCTTCCTCATCAACTACTTGAAGTTTATGTGAAGCTTGGGCTTCTTTTATAACTATTCTTGCCATGCTTGTTACTAAACCCCCTCTGGTAAAAACGACGTCGGTCAATTTTCTATAATGGTCCACCCCACTGGGGGAAGGGGGCAACTATTTTCCACGATGTTTAATGAATTCCATCATTTTCAATAGCCTGAGCTCCTATTATGAGCCAAATATGTTCTTTCTCCGTATCATTGTACATTTGCCTCCATGTTTCTGGGCGCTTGACATCCCAACGAATCTAATTAGCGACTTTGATTATGATTAAGTTGAAATAGGATGGTCTCGACAATTTCGCAGATATGGTCCATCCGGGATTTGAACCCGAGTCTTTACCGTGAGAGGGTAAAATGATTGGCCGGACTACACCAATGGACCTATGGCCATTTGATTTCTTTTTTGTATAACAGTTCTGTTTTAATACTCCCTTTCTACGGAGTCAATCTAAACGGATGTTTTTCCTCATAATATGCAAAAGTCTGAGGCATCCACTCTTTCGCTTCTTCAAGCAACATCCGGGACATTTCCCGAATCTCCCATTGGGCATCTGCTTTCATACGCATATCTAAAAGGTGCATCAACGACCTCGCATTCATGCTAAACGTCAAATTTACCTTTGTCCCAATTGGAAGTAGCATTCTTGCATCTTCTTTTGGTATTCCTGCATCCACCAATTTACAATATGCAGCCGCGCAATTTTTATAGATTTCATCAACTAATTTTTGACGCTCTTGGACTGGCATGTCGACATTTTCAACCCCCTCCCGTGAAACCACTTCTTCTTGCTCAAATGTATCTGGATAAATAAATCTCTGTTTCAAGTCCATCCCTTCTGATAAATCTACGTACCGTAGGGACATAACATCAAAAGAAGCATGTCGGTGCCGAGTCAATTGTGCCATACAAGCCCGACTCATACCTTGTATAGCAAAGGTCGCTTGAGGATGTTCAAATGGTCCCCAGTGGCCAGATCTCATTAAGTGGTCAAGCAAAGTTCTTTTCTTTTCTTCGATGGTCTCCCCCTTTACCCGCTCCATAATTTCTTCGAATGATCTACTTTTGCCAACCCACTCATCAGAATAATCTCCCCTTGCACAGCGACACACAAGTTCCTCCGGATTAGGGGTTCCTTCTAATAATTTTACTCTCATTATTGTTTATCCTCTATGTTCTACCCTTATTTAGTATATCTTCTTATCTTTTATACGTTCCTTTTATTAAATCATCTCTCTAATTTTCTCTCTTCTTCCCTCCAACACATTAAATTTTTGTCCCCGTTGTCCCTCGAGCAATAGTAACAAAAACTCTGCCCATTTTAACTTATGTCTTTTTTCAATTCCTACTGACTCATCATCAAAATCCCATCCTATAAAAATCATTTCACTTGCCCCCATTGCATCTCCCAAAAAAGCCGCTCTATCACCATCTGTAAATCCTCCATAATTCACAATATTTCCAATTGGTTCCACCTGGGTGGTTCCCATCACATAGTTTAAATCACATCTTGGTACCCACTCTTTTAAATCTCCTATATTATCTCCGTGAGCCGCCACAGCAACCGGAATTTTCATTTTACTTAATCTAACTGCTGTACCTGGGTTTTTATCCAAATCTGTTACCATCATATCAATTTTTATATCCTTTTCTAATAACACATCTGCTGCAGTTGAAACTGCAATAACTCTATCTACTTTTTCAACCAAGTCTAGTTCCTGTTCTATACATTTCGAACCACCTGCAATCATCACCTTCGCACTTTCAAACTTAGTTAATTCTTCAATCCTATATTCTGGCTCAATATTGTTCAACACATCTCTAGCATGTTCATCATTTTCTTTCTGGAAACCAAATTCCATTCTTATCTTTTCATAGATCCCCTCCCATGCTTCAAATTCCATCTATTTCTCCTCTGAAAACGCGTATCCAACCATGGCAGCATCTCGAGTTTCTGAAATATCATGCGTTCTTATCACCCTAACTCCCATTCCAACCGCCATAGCAGTTGCAGCAAGACTCGCTGAAAGTGCATCTTCTGTGGATTTGTTAACTATCTCCTTAATAAAATTTTTCCTATTCACTGATATTAAAACAGGGGGCCCCAATTCACAAAAACTCCTCAATCCACGAAATGTTTCCCTGTCTAATTCTAATGTTTTCCCCTCACTCCACCCACCAAATGCGGGATCTATTATTGTTTTATTTGTCAAATTCCGACTCAATTCTGCATAAATGTCTTCTATATTTTCTAGCGCACCCGGACGTCCCAAATCTTGAGGCCCTGCCATCTTCACGACCGCAGCATCATATTTTGTACAAATCTTTGGCATTTCTATGTCTGCAAACCCACAAATATCATTCACTATATCCCACCCTCCTTTCAATGCCCTTTCCGCAACACTTGCATACCGAGTTTCAATTGAAAAAATAACTTCCTTACGAACACCATTTCTGATATCCATCGCCAGTCCTAATCTTTCCATCTCCTCTTCTTCTGTTAATGGACCAATCTTACGATTTGCAGATGATAACCCCACATCTATTATGTCCGCCCCACTCTCTGTCATATTTTCAATTCTCTCTATTGCTTTTTCTGGATCAACATATATGCTCGGTTCATATGGTGATTCTGGACTCAAATTCAGTATCCCCATGATTCGTGGTGGGTGCAATTTACCAATTGACAATCCCTTCACGTCAACCGTTCGAAATCTACTATTCTGATCTTTTTCCATGTGAAATTCCTTATTTTTCTACTAGTATCTCCTTTCTTTCTATGTAGATTATTTTTCCTATACCCTTTTAGAGATACCTTTCCAATTTAACACAATGGTTCTTGACATCTCTATCGTCCTTGTAGGTGCACAAACCCCTGGAAATATAGGTACTGCCGCAAGGGCAATGAAAAATTTTGGATTTTCAAAACTTCTTTTAGTCGACCCTCCTCACCTTTCCCGAGATGGTGATGCCTATGGATTTGCTGGACGTGCCCGGGATGATATTCTCCCCAACCACAAAATCGTATCCTTTGATTATGTAGTGGAGAATTACCATACCATTGCTTTCACGGCAATAACAAACCAAAGTGGGTCAAAACACATGCGATTCCCATTCCTTACGACCCGGGATATCCTGGACGAAACTTCTCAGTTATCTGGATCTATTGCTTTAGTTTTCGGTCGAGAAAGAATTGGACTTACTAATGTAGAAATAGCAAAATTAGACCGAATATGTTCTATACCCGCATCCTCTGATTATCCAACTCTTAATCTAGGGCAAGCTGTAACTGTAGCGTTATATGAGCTGAGTCCGTTATCTCTTTCTGAATTTCATCACCCAGATCTTGAATCTGATCTAGCAACTCCTTCTGAATTGGAAGATTTCTATGCCCATTTTTCTTCTTTACTCTCGGCATTGGACTATCCTTCTCAAAAACACGGAAAGACTCTGAGATTAATTCGCCGCGTTTTGGGGCGAACCCATCCAACTTCTCGTGAACTCAACACCCTCCGTGGAGTATTTCGACGAACAATTAGAAATGCAAGTCATACTGCCTCTCCCCCCGAAGAAAAGGATTCTCCCTAGTTATAACCTTTTTTCAATTTCTTGTTGTAGTATGGAACTCACTACAGATCCCTTTGTTTTCCCCCTTAGTTCTACCATACATTCCCCCATAAGCGCGGAAAAAGACCCTTTTCCTTCCATTTTTATTTTTTCTTCATTAGCTTTCACTACCTTTTCAATTATTTTTCTCACACCCTCTTCTTTTACAACCACCAATCCCATCTTTTCTAGCGCTTCATTGACGGTAGCAAATTTCTTTGCAGATATCAACTTTAGCACATCTGCTATCCCCTCTCTCATAAGTTTCTTCTCTGTTATGAGTTGGAATATTTCCTCAAAATTTTCATCTGATACATTTCCCACTTGAACCCCTTCTCTGCGTAGTTCTGTATATTTATTTTCAAGAATCTCTATTGCTAAAGTTGGTTTAATTCCCGTATCTATCGCCTTTTCAAACAATGGCATTCTCTCTGAATAAGCCATTTGTTTCGAAAGATCTTCTCCAATTCCCAAATCCTTGTTATACCTTTCAGCCCTTTTTTCTAACGTTTCTACCACTCTTATCCCTGCAGTCTCAACTTCAACCGGAAACACATCCGTCTCTGGATACATTCTAGCTTCTCCTGGCAACGGACGCAAGTATCTTGAGGTACCATCTTCTTTTACCCCTCTAGTCTCTTCTGGAACTTTTTCTAAGCATCCCTCAGCCCTATCCGCAACTGAAACAATAGCTTCGTTTGCCACTTTTTTTTCTGCCGCAACAATAACAAAAGCCGATTCATTTTGTATCCCTATTCTTCTTCTGATCTCGTCGACCTCTTCCTGCATAATCCCGTAATTCGGCAATTCATCAGTGTGGAATATTCCCCCTGCTCCATACTTTTTTGCATAGTCCGATAGTTCTGTACCAAGCCTCCTATCTGGTGCTATCATTTCCCCCAATACTCCCTGAAACCCCTTCATAGGAAGTGCGACTACAATCCCTCCTCGATCCACTTCCTTCTGAATTACTTCACTACCTGTTTCTTTGAATACTTCCGTGACTTCCATGGAGGGTTTTATTTCTACTTCCTTTGAACCCAATCTTTCCTTAATCTCAATAAGATTCTTCTGACGATCAATTTCAATCTGTATGATTTTTTCAATATCATCTAAATTTTGAACACCTTTCAATTCGACACGAGCACCCGAATTTATTGAGATATTGATATCTTGTCGTATCGTTCCAATTCCTCGCTTCACCTTTCCTGTAGATCGAAGTAACATCCCAATTTTAGCAGCCACGTTTCGTGCTTGTTTAGGCGTCTTGATATCCGGAAGCGTACTAATCTCAACAAGTGGAATTCCAATTCTATCTAAACTATAGATTACTTCTCCCTTCTGTTCTTCTATTCTTTTTGCACTTTCCTCTTCTAACATTAACTCTCCCAATCGAACCACACCCTCTTCAGTTTCAATCTGGCCACCTCTTGCAATCAAAGCCGTCCGCTGAAATCCAGAAGTATTCGACCCATCTATCACTAGTTTCCTCATTATTTGAATCTGATCTACCGGTTCCATTCCCAATAACAGTGCCACTTCTAACGCGATTTCTAACGCCTCTTTATTAAGATTTCCTGGTGGTTCCTCATCTTCTTCAACAAGACAAGTACTCTCGAATGAAAGATATCTAAATTTTTTCCCCGTCTGACTTTCCTCCAACGCGGCTCTATCTATTTCTCCCATCTCTGACATGGTGGCATGCAAACTCCGTGAAAATGATTTAACATGCTCTTCTGGGTCTCGAAATACAGTTGGGCATTTACAAAATAGTTTATGTTTCGTGTTGAGTTGCTGGTGTATTTCTAAACCTGCCACCAATCCCAATTCTGCATACTCATGTTCCTCCATTGAACTGAATGGGTCTTGAACAGATAAAAAGAAATCCGTATAATGCCTATTTGCCGACTACTCTTCCGATTCAAGTATCCCTGGTTTTGTCATCCTCCTAGCATCCAACATATCATCTGCATCCGCTTCAGAAATTTCCCCCATCTCAATCGCAACTTCTCTAACTGTCTTTTCATTCACATATGCTTCTTTTGCGATTTTAGCAGCTTTATCATACCCTATATGGGGGCTTAGCGATGTGGCAAGAGCCATACTCCATTCAACTTGATTTTCACACTTTTCTTTATTTGCATTCAACAGGTCGATGAATTTTTCTGCAAAGACCACTGCAACATTAGAAATTATTTTTGTTGAATTTAAGAAGTCATTTGCTAGGATTGGTTTGTATAAGTTTAATTCTAACTGCCCCTCCGCCGCTCCATATGCTATTGTCATGTCGTTCCCAATAACTCGTTTATGAACTTGGTTAACTGCTTCTGCCATAACTGGATTTATTTTCCCTGGCATTATTGAAGATCCCGGTTGATTTTCTGGCTGCTTGATCTCGCCCAATCCATTTCTAGGCCCCGACGCCAATAGTCTCAAATCATTTGCTATTTTGTTCATTGACCCTGCCACAACTCGTAGGGCCGCATGCGCTTCCGACATGGCATCATGCGCAGCTTGAGCTTCAAAATGATCTATAGCTTCCCTAAATGAAATCCCTGTTTCTTCAGATATGTATTTACTGGCTATCTTTGGAAATTCAGGATGCATGTTCAGTCCAGTCCCAACAGCAGTTCCTCCAATTGGGAGTTCGGCAAGACTACTTCTCACATTTTCCAATCTTTTAATCCCCTTTTCTATTTGTGTTTTGTATCCTCCAAACTCTTGCCCCAACGTTATTGGAGTTGCATCCTGTAAGTGAGTCCTCCCTGTCTTTACAACCCCTGAAAATTCCTTTTCTTTTTTCTCCAATGCGCTTTTCAATATCTCCAATGCTGGTACTACTTCTTTGTCAATTGACTCTAGGGCAGAAACATGCATCGCAGTAGGAATTATATCATTAGATGATTGCCCAAAGTTGACATGATCATTGGGGTGTATCACTTTTGATCCAATATCTTCCCCCACAATCTCACAAGCACGGTTCGCTATCACTTCATTCGCATTCATATTCGAAGACGTCCCCGATCCTGTCTGAAATACATCTACTTGAAATTGATCTACAAGTTCTCCTGAAATAACCTCATCAGCAGCCAAAACAATTGCTTCCACCACTTTTTGTTCCAGAAATCCTAGTTCTCCATTTGCTTTCGCTGCAGACTTTTTAATAATCCCTAGAGCTCTTATGAATCCTGACTCAAATACCTCTCCACTAATTGGAAAGTTCTCAATCGCCCGCTGGGTCTGTGCCCCCCAGTATACATCTTTTGGAACTTTTACTTCCCCAAGACTATCTTTTTCAATACGATAATCTGTCATTACAACTCATTCTTTGCGAGCAATGACCTAAAATACTTGGGTCTGCACCTAACTGTCCCCCACCTAAAACCACCTATTCAATCCCGTTTGTTTGGTTAATTCTCCTATTTGATTCAAACCACGATCCACCTTTTCTTTCGGAATGCCCCATTCTTTTACTATGTAATTTCTTGCCCCTTCTATATCTGGATTCATAGAAACATCCAATTCATATTTGTCTGTCACTGTAGGCTGTAGGAATATTTCTCTAATTCGATCAACGTATTCTATGGATTCCGATCTCGCATTGAGCACTTCCCATATATCTCCATATTTTATTATTTCTTTAAGGGCTGTTTTGGGTCCCACACCCATTAATCCCTCATTGAAATCTGTCCCCGAAAGAATCCCAACATCGACCAATTGTTCCCATGTAATGTTATTACGATCCAGAGTCTCTTGCAATTTCATTATCTCTACGTCTCCAGACCCTGTGAGTCTCCTCAAAGTTACTGGGGATCCAAACAAAAGAGTATCATAATCATCGCTACCCGCGCAATCTACCCTTTCATCATGCCGAGCCATATACGAACATTGCCCCTCCCCTTCTGCAGGAGCTTCAACGTATGAAATATCTAATAATTCGAATAATTCCCTTGTGGTTTTGTGTATCGTTGGAGTCAATCTTTGGGTTTGAGATTCCAATCGAGAAATCTCTGCCTTGTCCTCTGATTTTATAGCCTCTTCAAGTCGAATTTCTCTCATCTCTCTTCCTCTCCTCCTTTCTTCAATTACCTCATTTTTCAATTCCGTTGGAATTCCATCAAAAACCATCACAGGTTGAACTTGTGATTGGAGTAGTTTTGATATCCCTCTCACAATTCCTATTAAGTTTGCAACTTCCACTCCATCCTCTGTTGTGTATGCTCCCCTTTCTGTAAACCTAACTGTCGTAGTTAGATATTTATAAAGCCAATTATGAGCATCTATCGCCACCGTTCTACCCATGAAGTCCTCTGGTTTTGCCGATTGTAAAGCAGCCAAAGAACGTAGTGCAGCGTTTCCCATTATCTACTCTTAAACCTCTCTAAATTTGAAGTCTACCTTCTCATTCTCACATCGGTGGGTATTTCTACCTTCCCTCTTTATCTGTTTTGAGCTGTTAATATGCCGACTGGTACAATTGTATTCTTTCATTCGAGAAAAGGCTATGGATTCATAAAACAAGAGGACTCCTCTACCGACGTTTTCGTTCACATGGACGATGTAGAAGGGCCCGATCTAACCGAAGGAGAAGTAGTAGAGTTTGAGATCGAGACCGCCCCCAAGGGCCCCCGCGCAACTAATGTAAAACGCATAGAAGCGGACGATTCCGAATCATCAGAAACTGAATAAAGTCTTAGTAGGCATATTTTTTATATCCTCTTTAGACACGAATTCAACTTCTTCATCCGTGAGAGATTTCACCGACCGAAATGCCTCTATTCCCTCTAGATATCTCTCCCGCGTTTGGGCACTTGGACACTCTAATACCAATTCTAATATGCCCGTTTTCTTTCCTGTGTACTCAAAACCAGATTTATACAAAGCCCTATATGCAAAAACATTATTCGTTGCTATTTTGACCAATTTCACTCGCCCCATCAAACTCTCCACCGCATATGATAATAATTTTGGACCAATTCCTTTACCTCTAAGATTTTTTTCTACCACCACGTATCTGATCCAAACAATATCTTTATCATTTCTATCTCCACTAAATGAAAGAGCTGCAATTATCCTTTCTCCATTTTTCGCTAAAATTTTACCTGTATCCTTCCCAATGAATTTCCCTGCATAACTAAATTTATCTCTCTCAAGAAATATCGGGGGTCCCCCTTCCCCATCCCCCAGGGTATTAAATTTAATTTTTTCACCCAAAATCTTTCACCATTTCAACCCCATCATTTTTATCATAATCGCCCCTGAATATAACCTATGGTGGCTACACTATTGCTCACTAGCGAAGACATCTCCGATCTAGCTTCCCCCAAAGAATATGTAGATGCAGTGAAGAGAGGGTATCAACAACATGGAGACGGCGCGCCTCTTGTTCCTAGGGCATCTCTATTCTGTAAAGACCCTCCTGGAAAACTCACCGGGTATTCTGCTATCCTCCCTGAAGACGGTGTAATGGGGGGCTACCTCTATTCTGCAGGTTTCACTTCCCAAGATGCTTGGTTTATCACAACAATTTTCGATGCAAAAACTGGGGAACCACTAGCTATACTAGATGGGGCTTCTTTCAATCCCTATAAAACAGGAGCAGTAGGTGCATTAGGCATCGATACACTAGCTCGAAAAAGTGTATCCAATTTAGCAGTTATCGGATCTGGACCTCAAGCAAAAGGACAACTAAGAGCAGCAGTAACTGTCCGAAAATTCGATAGCATACATGTCTATTCCTCTACTAAACACCACCGGGAATCGTTTGCAAAAGAACTCACCGAAGAACTTGATATCCCTATCAAACCTGTTAGTTCAAGCAAACTAGCTATCTCCAATGCAGATGTCATCATAACCGCAACCAATTCTAGTATTCCCGTTTTTGATGGCCACAACGTATCTGATGGGACTCACATAACTGCAATTGGACAATATCATCCTCGAAAGAGAGAATTAGACGAAAATATTATACAAAGATCTCTCTATGTCCCTGACTTACGCTCCAGAGTTTTCACTGATGCTGGATCCTTTTTAGCCGCATTCAACATGGGTCTAGTAGATGAAACTCACATACATGCAGAACTCAGTGAAGTCCTTAATGAAGTTTCACCCGGAAGAACTACTGATTCTGAAATCACGATTTTTGACAGTGGAGGGACTGCAATAGAAACCATTTCTTCTGCTTATATGCTGTATCAAAAAGCTTTACAAGAGGGAATCGGGACCACCTTGAAAATTGAACCTTCTAGCACTGCAATGAATTAATTCCCATTTCACAATCCTATTGCGGATGTCAGCGAAATGCCAGCCACGATCGACCCTACTAGGTATCCTATGATTGCACCGCCATTAAGAAACGGAAGTCCTGCGTGAGCTCTTCCCTTGTTCACCAACCATAGCAGTATAATTAACCCTCCTATCGTCCCAACCATGCTTCCCACTACTGGCATACTTATTGGTATCCTCAAAAAGATGTAAGGTGCTTCTGAAAAACACGCTGCGCTTGCTACCATTATCGTAGGCAGTATCAAATCCCCCAGACCTATGTAAAAAGCCTCCCTTTCCTTTTTCCTATCTGCCTCCATACCATCTTTGAAAAATGAATACTCAAGTGAAAACGGTACTATCAATATTAATGGCAATTTCAACCTGCTAATCTCCTCTGCTAACGTTAACATATGCTTAGTCTTGTACACACTTATGACATCATAAATAATCAAAAATATCAATAAAATTAACGCAGGCAATGGGCCAAAACTAATTCCGAATAAACCTGCCGCACTGGCACTTACTATTATTCCTGCTCCATCGATAACATACCATTCTGGATATACAAACAACGCAATGCAGAGGCCTCCTGCCAATATCAAAGCAATCATTTCTGTGGGCCCTCTCGGCACTATCCACTCTGCCACAACCACAAAGGCGTACCACGATATAAACCCACACATCGATATTATCACAAGACGAATCAGGAGATCCATCTCTTGTCTCATTGTGTATAACAAAATCCCAGTAGCCACAAGAACCACTGCCAAGTAGAGTACTCCATTCAGAGGGTCGTCTGGATTCTCAACTGACTGATAACCTTCTTCTAAAAATGGATTGATAAGTGATATTGCCCCCATTTGAACTATCAATACAAAAGCTAGTATTACTCCCACCGCAATTATTTTCTTGTGTTCTATTTTCATTTTCCCTCGATTTCTGGATATGCCTTCAACGAGAATACAAACGTTTTTTCAGTATGCTCTTCGCACCCTCTTTAATTTTAATAACCATGTATGGTCTGGAAACTGGTCCAATCACGTCGACAATACGTCCCACATTCTCTAATTTTTCATCGATAACTTTCGTCCCTATTTTTGGACGTGTTTGATCCTCTCCTTGTACTATTGCTATCGAACCTGTAATTGTTTTGACCTCACCTATTCTCTTCATTTCTAATCGCCTTTACGTATGCCGCAACAGCTTGAATTATATCATTCTTCGCCGAATCACTTGAGTTCTTTACCCTTACTCGACCTGTCATTACCCATGGCTGTCGTGAATATGATTTCTCCTGTTCGATTTCCGAAGAATATCCTATCTTTTTCAATGCCAGCTCTATCTCCTCTACTGTTGGACTTTCAACTGCAAGATTCTCTGGAACACGCCTACCCCCCGCTCTAGTTTTTTGAGAATCTAAATATGCTGGGTAGATGAGCTTGTCCACCATACTCTGATCTGGTTTCCCTCTGAATTTATACTTCTTCTTTTCTCAACTATCTTAATTTTATAGCCGCTAATACAACACTTATTTATTTAATCCAAATTTAATTGTGTATCAATGCGTTACATTCACCGCGTAACTGCTTGGTGCTTAACTCTTTCCACTCTATTGATTATAGTCTCTTTAGTTAGTTCTGGAATTGGCCCCGTCAAGTTGTCTTCTAATTTATTTCTCAAAGTTATGCTCACTATTTTCTTCGGTGAAACCAATCTTCTCACTCCTACTGATATGACCATTTTGGTAACTCTGAGATTACCCCGTATAATTCTCGCTGCTATAGTGGGATTCGCACTAGCAGCAGCCGGAACCGTTATGCAAGGGTTTTTTAGAAATCCCATGGCCGACCCGTCTATTATCGGTGTGTCCGCAGGAGCTGCAACTGGAGCAGTAGCAGTGATAGCCTTTGGACTTTCTATTCCATTTGGTATTGAAATTGCAGCTATCATTGGAGCACTTGTAGCTGCGTTTTTTGTTTTCTATGTTTCCACCGAAAAAGGACACACACCCGTTGCAACACTTTTACTTGCTGGAATTGCAGTCCAAACATTTCTCGGAGCTGTAGTATCCCTTTTACTCCTTCTCAGTGGAGAAAATCTTCGGCAAGCAATCTTTTGGTTGATGGGACATCTCCACACCGCAAATTGGATTGATATTTCTTTCACTTTACCCCTCGTCTTACTTGGATTTTCATTCTTATTTTTGTTCACCCGAGATTTGAATGCCCTTTACCTTGGGGAAGAAAGTGCGCACAGTTTAGGTATAAACGTAGAACAAACGAAGAGACTACTCTTAGGAGTGGCAAGTCTCCTAACTGCAGTCGCGGTTTCCGTATCTGGAATAATCGGGTTTGTTGGACTCATCATTCCTCATATAATGCGTATTATAGTTGGACCAGACCATCGTATACTACTCCCCACAAGCGCACTATCTGGGGCTATATTTCTAGTTATAGCCGATACCGTAGCTAGATCTGGTGTCGCAGAAGTACCAGTTGGAGTTGTCACAGCACTAGTAGGGGCTCCATTTTTTATTTATTTATTGCGCAATAGAGGGGGGTCTGTATGATGACTTCTATAAAAGTGGAAAATGTTTCTGTTCATATCGACAATATGCCTATATTAAAAAATATAAGTACAAACTTTGATGAATCCAAATTCATTGGGATCGTGGGTCCTAATGGGTCTGGAAAAACTACACTTTTGAGAGTATTGAATGGACATATTACTCCTGCCCAAGGAAATGTCTATGTGGGGTCTGAATCGATAACCCAGCTTTCCGCACATCAGATAAGTAAAAAAATTGCTGTAGTTCCTCAAAACACGATGGTTTCTTTTGATTTCACTGTACGAGAAATTGTAGAAATGGGTCGTTATCCTCATAGTCCACGTTTCGGAGGATTCGATTCGCACACTGATATCGTTACTTGGGCAATCAAACAAACTGACCTATCAACACTTTCTGAACGAACTATAAATTCATTAAGCGGTGGCGAAAAAGCACGTGTCTTCATAGCCAGAACACTCGCCCAAGAAACTCCAATCCTCTTACTTGATGAACCAATAGCAAGTCTTGATTTTCGTCATACTGCGCGTATTCTTTCTCTCATTAAAGATCAGGTTGATACTTTTAAAAAAACCGCCATCGTAGTTTTACATGATTTGGAATTGGCAGCTAATTTTTGCGACCAACTCCTCTTACTATCTGAAGGTGAAATTTTATCCATGGGGGCTCCCAAATCTGTTCTAACTCGTAGAAATATTCAGGAGGCATTTGACACAAATGTTTCTATAGAGACTCACCCACTCACTGGTCTCTTAACAATCAATGTGATTGACTAAACCCCCACTCATTGGAACTGCGTTTAAATGCAGATGTTTGTTATAATTTTTACAACCAGGAAAATATACTAATACCTTTCCCTCTTCTGTCCATACAATAAAATGAATTCAATTCTCTCCGATAGCGCACTTAAATTTTTAGATTTGATATCTCCCAAACCCACTGAAATTTTACTAGAAATGGAACTCCTAGCACAAGAGAGGAATTTCCCCACCGTTGGTCTCCAAGCTGGAAGGGCAATAGAGCTCATCACTACTATGTCTGGTGCAACAAGAGCATTTGAATTTGGTTCAGGATTCGGCTACTCTGCATATTGGATCGCACGCGGACTCCCCTCTGACGGATCTGTTGTATTAACGGACCGGGACCAAGCCGAATTAGATCTAGCCCGCGATTTTCTCACTCGGGCAAACCTTTCCGACAAAGCAATATTTGAAATAGGCGAAGCCCGCAAAATTTTTGATAACTATTCTGAACAATTCGATCTAATTTTATTTGACCATTATAACCAAGACTATCTACTAGACTTCCATGCTGTAAAGCATAAACTTCTTCCTGGAGGTGTTATAATCGCCGACAATGCTATGTCGGGGTTGACAGTGAGTTTCGAAGGTTTGATCTCCTTTTTCGACCCGGATTCCGACGACCCGCCACTCAATGAAAATACCATGGGAACTGCAAATTACCTACTTGAACTGAAAAAAGATCCCTCCCTCACAACATTCGTCATACCCATTGGAGATGGACTAGTTGTAAGCGTACGCACCTAATTTTTGCACCCCATTTTCATTTCAACGTACACGATCCCGTGTATTCCACATCTTTAATATTTTTTATAATTGGTTCCTTCCCACAAATAGGACAATTTGGATTCTTCCTGATGTTCGTCTCTTCAAACGACATATTCAACGCATTGTATTCTATGATTCTTCCTTGCACCAATTCTCCTATTTTTGCAACATTTTTTATGGCCTCTGTCGCTTGTATGCTCCCTATCACCCCTGCAACACTACCCAAAACTCCTGCAGTCGCACAATCAAGAACAGTCCCCGGAGGTGGGGCGGTTTTAAACAAACATCTATAACATGGAGAACTGTCCGTTTCTGGGAATGTCATTACCCTCCCTGAAAACCTGAGAACTGCCCCATAACTATATGGTTTTTTGGATAAAGTACAAGCGTCATTTATTAAAAAACAACTCTCAAAATTATCAGTACCATCGACTATGAAATCATACCCTTCAATCAAATCTAGAATGTTGTTGGGATTTACTTCTGTATGGTGCACTTTCACCTTTACATCTGGATTTATGCCATTTACAAATCTACTTGCACATTCAACCTTTGGCCTTCCTATGTCCTTTACCCCATAGATAATTTGTCTATGGAGATTGGAAATTTCCACGGAATCTCCATCTGCTATCCCCATGGTTCCAACACCTGCAGCAGCCAGATATTGGATCACAGGTGCCCCCAGTCCTCCTGCACCTATGACTAATATCTTACTTCTTAATATGGCATCCTGCCCTTCTGGTCCGATCTCTTCCATTATAATTTGCCTAGAATATCTCTCTAGCCTTTCTCGATCGAGGTTTGGACCATCCATCTAGTTACTTAGACCGCTTTTGGGATAAATACACAGCTAATTTTATCTAAGTTTTATACCCTCGATAAATGCTTTTAAGTCCCCCTCTCTGTTACTCAATACTATGTCAAAGACTGGGAGTATCACCTCCATGGAGCTAAATGACAAAATAGAAGCAGGTGAAAACGTGCAAATAATCGATGTTCGACCCGAACAGGATTATATATCTGGCCATATACCTGGATCGATTAATCTGCCTCTTTCTCATTTTGCGAGAGACATTTCTACTATAACTTTTGAACCTAGTATCGTAGTTGTTTGTGCAATAGGCGAAAGTTCTCTACAAGCTATACGTTTATTAAATTCTTATAGCGCCGTTCCCCAAGAAACTGAAATTTTGAATCTTATAGGTGGATACCACCATTGGATTTTTTCCATCTCTCCTACTTAAATTTCCAATACCTTTTCTACTTCAAACTCCCCACCGAAATTGATATATCACTTCTGTCTAGTATTGCGAGTATATGGCAATTGAATTCGACATAGATGGAGATATTTTCACAGCCCAACTCCTTGAAAAAGACGCTCCAGAGTCTACCAAAGCATTCCGTTCTCTCCTCCCCCTGGAATCAAAACTTTTCCACGTTAGGTGGAGCGGATTTGCTGTTTGGATTGACATAGACGATATAGAACTTCCAAATTTACCTCGTGAAAATCATACAGTTTATCCCTCTATTGGGGATGTATTGCTGTATCCTGGATTTCGCAGTGTGAAAGAAATACTGATATCTTGTGGACCAACGTGTTTCAAAAGTACCGCAGGAGAATTGGCAGGTAACCACATAGCCACTCTTGACGCCTCTCGAAAAGAACTAATAGAATTGGAACTCTCATCACTTGAGCATGGATCAAAACCGGTGACCATCCGGGAAATCTAAATTTCCTTTAGGAGCATTTTCACATCTGATATAAGCGTTTCTGAGTCTACAAAAACCAACTTCAACATCGGTTCTTTACCATCTGCACCTCTGTCAATTACCTTCGCTACGAGTGGCCCCTGATCACTAAACACCTCTCTCGCACCCCATTCCATAGTGTTGCCTTCATTTTCTCTGATAGATTTTTCTTGATCCATCCGATTATATTCTTTTGTTTCCCAACCAATTTTTTCAATTCCTAATTCAATTTTTTCATTAAATTTACAATTCATGGCAAACCTCAAATAAGGGTGGTATTCTCTAGCCTCCTTTAGAAACCTCGCAACATGACTAGACGCCCCAAAAACAACCCCATCTCCTATATTTACCCCCCTAGATGTTTTTGTAATTCTCCCTTCCACTCCTGCCATTTCTTCGATACTTTCTGCATATGGGGTAGACCCCACAATATTCATCCCGACTTCAGGAACTAGTGGCCGTATTTCCAGTCGAACCAATTCCGACACGATGGACCTAATGGTCTCTATCGTCGCCTGTCTCTCCCCCTTCTCCCTTAACTCGACGAGATGGTGAATGGTTCCTGGTCCTCTTCCCACATCTATAGGATATCGCAGCGCACGTTCGACAAACGCTATACTTTCACAGACTGCATCTTCGATAGTTTCTCCTTTCGCTACATTCGCAGTAATCGCACTTGACAACGTGCATCCCGACCCATGCGTTATGTCCGAATCTATCCATTCATGTTCTATCTGAATATTCCCCTCTTTTGTCACCAAAATATCTACAACCGTATCTCCTTTGATATGTCCGCCCTTTACCAACACATTTTCGGTACCCATTTTGAGTATCTTCTCACCCGCATCAATAGCATCCGATATGTTCCTTATCTCCATCGCTGCCAATACTCCTGCTTCATCGGCATTTGGAGTTACAATTTGAGAATTTTTAATTAACTCTTTGTACGCCTCTTCTGCCCCACTTTCTAGCAATGCATCCCCGGAGGTAGCCACCATAACAGGGTCTACTATAAGTGGGAATTCAAAACTTTTCGAACGTCTCGCAATCATCTCTATGTTTTGAGTGTTAGCTAGCATACCGGTCTTCGCCGCACTCACTTCAAAATCAGACAAAATAGAATCTATTTGAGCTCCCACTTCTGCAACCGGTATTACCATAACGGAATCTACTCTCCTTGTATTTTGTGCCGTAATTGAAGTAATGGCACAAGTTCCAAACACACCTAATGACTCCATAGTTTTAAGATCCGCCTGAATACCTGCACCACCACCCGAATCACTCCCTGCTATGCTCAAAACTACTGGTGGATAAATAGGGGCAATTTTTCTTTTATTGGACTTTTTATCCATAATTCCTTTACCTATTAATTTTCTGCCCGATCCCATATACTTTTGTACTACTAACTCTTGATGGGATACCATGCAATCCGTAGTTTTCCTCTCAATTTTATTTTTACTGCTAGCAAGTTTTACCGCACTTGGATTTTGGCATTCTCGAGGGCGAGTCAAATCAGTTGAAGATCTGATAACTGCAAGAAATTCTATTGGTAGGGGTGCAATTACTGCAACACTCATCTCTTCTGTTATGGGTGTGTGGATCCTATTCATCCCTGCAGAAGCAGGAGCAGTTTTTGGAGGCGTTTCTGCAATAATTGGTTATGGTATAGGTGAAGCATTGCCTCTCTTAACTTATGCAAAACTCGGCCCAAGAATTCGAAAACTTATTCCAAACGGACACAGCCTCACCGAATACGCATACGTTCGATATGGCCCAACTGCGTACTTCCTAGTCTTAGTTGTTAGTATTTGTTATATGCTCCTCTTCCTCTCCGCAGAACTCACCGGAATGACCGGGGTTCTAGAATTAATTATGGAAATACCACGATGGCAATCTGCTCTTATGATCATCTTTTTTGTACTCTTATATACGGGGTACGGTGGAATCCGAGCTAGTATCTTCACCGATACAATCCAGACACTTTTAATTTTACCTTTGATGATCGCATTTGCCCTTTTCATTGTTTACACTCTAGGTGGAACTACCACTATCTATACAAACGTCTTTTCTGTCGACCCCAATCTGCTCAATCCCGGATTTAAGACCGGACTCTTTTTCGGGTTCTGGGTGGCGATCGCAATATTGTCTGCAGAATTGATGAACCAAACTTGGTGGCAAAGAATCTATGCATCTCAAGACGATTCGAATCTCCAAACCTCTTTTATCGCAGCGGCATTGATCAATATGTTCATCGTCATACTCGCGGGTTTATTCGGAGTCATAGCACGAGGTCATGTGGACCTCATAACTGACCCATCCAACCCCGGGTATAATGCTAGTTCTTCCCTCTTTCTACTATTCCAAACCGTTTCCCCAGAACCCATACTAGTGGGCGTTCTCATCTTAGCAATTCTATTGACAATTGGATCTGCCGATTCTTTATTAAACGCTCTTTCGAGCCTTATCACGGCAGACCTTCCTAAATATTTCAATACACCTTCGGACAATTCCTTGCGCTTCAGCGCCCGAATTCTCACTGTTATAGTAGCCTTCGTCGCAATTTATATTAGTCTTCAAGCACGAAGCGTTCTTGGATTATTCTTACTAGCAGATTTACTTTGTGCCGCGGTAGCAGGCCCATTTTTATATGGACTTTACTCAAAAAAGACGACAGGGTCTGGATTTTTAATTTCTTCTATAAGTGGTTTGGTGGTTGGAATTATTTACTTCCCAAACCAAACCATTTCTTCGTTTCTTGGTTCCATCCCTTATTATGGATCCATACATCCCACTCCTAATTTCCTCTTGGCTTTCTTCGGGGCAGCATTCATTTCGACCTCTCTAACCGTCATCTTTTCTTACGGGAAATACTATCTCCCTCCAAAGATATTTTCACATGAGGATTTTGATTTCGAACGGTTAACCACAGAGATTAAAGACCTACACGACCCCTCCACTACTAAAAAGAAATAGACTATATGCCTAATTCCGCGTAAAACTATGTCCCTAAATTTATCATTTGCCAATTCCTGGAAATCCCACCTCTCTCAAATAGGACCTTCCTGGATAGTAGGGGCCATCGCCGCGGGACCTGCGACCATGGCTGCAGTCATAACTGCAGGAGCAACATTCGGTCATGTTTTTCTTTGGATAGTAATTCTATCTGCAGTTCTAGGTTCTCTAGCACAATATCTTTCCATGCGGCTGGGATTATTAACCGAGGCCGGCATCATCCAAACGGTTGAAAAAAATTTAGGTGGGAATTGGGCCTGGCTTCTAGTAATCGATGTAGTATTTTGCGCAGGTATAGCACAAATTATCATTATGAAAGGAGTCGCTGATATAAGCGAAATAATCACCGGTGTCGACTCTCGGTTATGGGGCATCATGTGGGCAATTATACTTGCGGTTGGACTCGCAGGAAAAGGGTATCGTTTCATAGAATTAGTAGCGAAAATTCTCGTTTGTACTATTGTACTAATTTTTATATTTTCCCTCTTCATCGTACCTATCAATCTATCGGATGCTGTGAGTGGTATCATCCCCTCTTTCCCAACCGGAGTCGGCGGAGCTTTAGTGGCCGCTGGAATCTTGGGCGGTGCCGTCCATGTTTCCCTGATCACTGTTCATTCCTATGTAATGATGGCTAGAAACTGGACTAAAAATGATTACTCTCTAGCTTCATTCGATATCGGGGCATCTATGCTGGTTGCATTTGGCATCTATAGTGTGGCAATTTTTCTTGTTGCGGCTAGTGTTCTTCATTCTCCCACCATTGATCCCAGTGACCTTACTGCTGTGAAAGCAGCTCAGATATTGGGTCCCATTGCAGGCTCAAACGCAACCTGGCTGTTTTTACTTGGACTTTGGGGTGCGGGAATTTCCACTCTAGGTGGAAATACACTCGTTCCCCTTTATCCACTCGCAGATAAATTGGGATGGTCATTTGATGGATCTCCTGACTCTTCTCTCCCCTCCATGTTCAACAAACTTATACGTCGACCCCTTGACCAACCGATAGCAATATCGAGGCACAGACTCTTACTCGTGTTCTTTGCTCTCTTTTCCGCTAGTGGTGCATTCATATCTGGCTCATTTTTCTCATTACTGGTGGTAGTATTGGCACTCGGACTTGTCGGAACTCCCTTTGCATTACTCATTGTTCTATATCTCCTGAATAGCTCCGCAGTCTCTGATAGAACCCATCCCATTATTAATCTCGGAGGAATCGCTTTGATTATTATTACTTCTTCTGTCGCTGCAGCTTACATATTAAATAACCATCTCGAATCTGCAATTTCCAATCCAATCTCCCTATCTGGTATGGCCGTTATATTTTCGACTATTCTTTTCTTCTCAATGCTACTCTTGATTCTCAAATTTATTCTCACCGAATCTCCTCTCGCCCCGACTAGTATCAATGAATGATTTACCATTTCCTCTCGATGGATCCACTCTGATCACTGGCCCCTCGAACACCGGAAAAACAATGCTCACGTCCCAGGCTCTCTCCAATTGGATCTCCAAAAACGGATCTGAAAATATTATCATTTTGGAGTTTGGCCCCGAATATTCCCACAATGGAAAAATACTAGGGAGGCACCTCTCTCGTTTCATAGATTTCCCCCCTGATATTTGGTATGGATATTTGGAAACATATGCTCCTCGTGCAGAAGGTAGGGACCTTACTGAATCTATGGAACTAGCAGCTATCAATGTCGAAAGAGCTTCGTTTTTATTGGATACTCTCCCTCCGCATCCTACAGCTGTTTTTGTAAACGACGCAACAATTCCCCTCCAATCCCCTTCCACCAATTTTGAAACTTTGGTTGGCTACTGTGACCAAGCGGATTGTGCAATCTTGAACGCATTTACAGGAAACGAATTAGGATATGGAGATCCCATTTCTCAGTCCGAAATATCTTCTATAAGTGCCTTGGAAAATTGGGCAGATCGCTGCGTAACTCTCCCTCTTTAATTCTTCCATTTAATATGGAAATCTACAACTCTATTTTCTCAAATCTTCTAGTAGTTTTTTAGAGTGATCTGCTACCTTGACCTTCAAATACGTCTGAATAATTTTCCCCTTGGAATCTACCACGTATGTATTTCTTTTAACTCCCATATATGTTTTCCCGTACATTTTTTTCTCTCCATATGAATCATACATCTCACCGACTTTCCCCCCTTCATCACTCAAGAGATCAAATGGAAGATTATATTTGGCATGGAATTTCGCCACCTTTGCGACCGGGTCATCACTTATTCCCACAACTCCTATGTTCTCCTCTTCAAATTCAGTCCAATCATCTCTAAAACCACAGGCCTCTGTAGTGCAACCCGGAGTATCTGCCCTTGGGTAGAAATATATTACTAAACTTCTGCCCTCGAAGTCTTTCAATTCGACTGTTTCCCCATTTTGGTTCAACAAACTAAACGGTGGCGCAGATTCTCCTACATTTGGCATTATGTATATCTTTTCATCAAGAATAAGTATAATAGTTACTCTTTTTACACTTAAGTATGTAAAAACGCCTTCGAAGCCTATAAATCCGCATACCATTAATCTATACAAGTATGCCGAAAAGTCTACAAGGATTTATCGAAGAAGTCAGCGATGAAGTTCTCACCGTTGATCGAGAGATCCGCCCGGACCTATTTGAAGCAAGTGCTGTACTAGCTTATCTAGAAAAGCGCAGTGAATGGCCTCTTGTCCATTTCACCAATCCACTCGGTATCAATGGAGTGGACACTGCACCTGGAAAGGTAACTCTAGCGAGCAATGTTTTCGCAGACCGAAAACGTCTAGCTCGAGCACTTGGTATGCCACGTAGCCAATACCGAATGGAATTGGCACTTGAAATGGCACGCAGAGAACGGGAAGCAATAGCACCCGAAATAATCAAACCAAAAGATGCACCTGTAAAGGAAGTTAGCCAAGTAAAAGAGTATGGAGAAGTTCGAATAGACAAATTGCCTATGATGCGGATAAACGAAATGGATCCTGCTCCTTATTTCGACATGGCAAATGTCATGCGTGGTCCTGAAGACCAAGAAGACGATCTAAACGAAGGAAATCCCTTTTACAACAGTGCGTTCCTACGAACTCAATACAAAGGACCTGACAAACTCGGAATTCACATGTCACCCCGTCATAACCACCGAATTGTCGCAGAAAATTGGAAGAAAGATGAGCCCACCCCTGTGGCCATTGTCCTCGGACACCATCCTGCATATTATCTAGGCTCTTTGACCCTTGCAGCATATGGTATTGATGAATACGGTGTCATGGGTGCTGTCATGGATGAGCCACTTCGACTCGTTCCTTCAGAAACCTGGGGCGACGATTTCATGGTACCTGCAGATGCCGAGATAGTTTTAGAAGGTGAGATACCTCCTCATGAACTTGAAGCAGAAGCACCATTTGGTGAGTACCCTGGATACTATGGTCCTATGAGAATGCGTCCTGTAATCAATGTAACAAACATAACTCGACGTGAAAACGCAGTGTTACAGACCGTTTTCGCAGGATACCGTGACCACTGGCTCGCAGGAACTTTATCCAAAGAAGCAGGAATGTACAACGCTCTCAAGCACTATGGTAGGATCCCTTACCTCACAGCTTGCCACCAACCACCTAGTGGCTGTGGCCGATTCCGGGCGTATGTATCTATAGCAAAACAATCAGAAGGAGAAGGTAAAATGGCAGGACTTGCAGCGTTAGCACAAACTGACCAAATCCTCAAAGAAGTCGTTGTTGTCGACGATGATATTGATGTATTTAACGAAGCCCAAGTCCAATGGGCCATCTCAACAAGATGCAGGTTCGATCAAGATATTGATATCATCCCTGGAGCAAAGAACAACACATTGGATCCAACAATAGCACCTGGCTATGATGTAAAAGGACCAAAAATGATCATTGACGCAACTCAACCACTCGAGTACGCTTACGCAGCTAGAGTAAATGTCCCAGACGACATCAAAGCGGTCGTAGAAGACAACCCTGCAGAATGGATTAACGAATCTGATCTACAGAGTTATCGCGCCTTAGGTGGAGATGGGGAGTTGGGTGATTTCAAAACGACCATCGTTCACAAAAAAGGAGGTAAAAAATAATGGTAGGTATATTCTGGTGCACATGTCCTAAGTGTAGCGGCGAATTCATGGCCCAAACTGCAGATTTTAGAGGTACTGGAAATCAAATGATGTGCCCATTCTGTAGCCATTGGTTCACAGACGACGAAGCGGCTAAAATCGTAAGTCACGGAGAACGCGGCGCTACCGGCGGACATCTGTAGTTTCCCCCGAATTTCTTCTTTTTTCTTTCTAACGTTTTCTGTTACTCTTATTCTTCAATCTACATTTTTGAGTGTATATTTATATATTCCAATATATCATTTTATAATCGACTAATATTAATATTAGGTATGACTAAATATAAATTGGAGTGAATAAAAATCTAAACCAAAACAAGCGAAATCATCGCGAGAAGAATCTTCTTTCGTTACCTCGAGAGCGTTTACTAGGGGGCTACCATGGCAGACTTCTACTAATCCTCACCCTAGGTGCTGCATTAGCTAAATTTGCCAAATTAGTGTTGCCTCCGTTGTTACCTGTAATCGCGATTGATTTATCTATTACTCCAGTTCTAGCAGGTGGTGCACTTTCACTCCTTACATTGACATCCGCATTTCTCCAGTACCCTGGAGGAAAGTTTTCGGATCACCTGTCACGAAAAACAGTGCTCGTCGTCAGCATTTTTTTCCTGATAACTGGTAGTATATTACTATTATCCGCCCCTTCGTATTGGGTATTTGTTGTAGGCGTTATTATTATTGGAGCATGCGATGGGTTATTTCATATACCTGCGCGATCCTTACTTTCTGATTTTTATGTAACTAAGCGTAATCGCGCATTTGGGATTCACTTAATCGCTATCGACATAGCTGGCATCCTCGCGGCCTTGGTTGCGATAGTAGCCGTAGCGACTTGGCGTGCCGTTTTTATCCCTGTACTTTTTGCAGCGATAGGAGTACTGATTCTGTATCACACTTCTAGCCGTGGCCACTACGTATTTCATTCAGTATCCCTCGAGTTCACTTCGACAATGAAGAGACTTTTCCATTCGAGTTCTATCAGAAAATTAATCTTTGTTAATGGACTGTTCTCCTTCGTATTCCAAGGATTCATAGGATTTCTTCCCCTCTTTTTGCAAGCTTACCATGGATTTTCCCCCGCATTTGCAGCTGCAGGATTTGCACTATTATTCGTCATTGGACTATTCATCAAACCCATATCTGGTGAATTAGCCGATCGCTTTGGAGGGGCTCCAATCACAATCGTATCTTTGTTTCTAATAGCAGTAGGTATTTTGTCTCTACTAGTATTCTCCAATCTCTTCATTCTACTCGGTGGGATAGCCCTTGTAGCCGTAGGGCAAAAAGCTTTCACACCACCTATGCAATCAATACTTCTAGATGCAGTTTCACAGGAAAGCAATGCTGGAGATTATGGTGCAGTGCGAACCATATTCTTTGGAATTGGAAGTATGGGGCCTTTATACATTGGGATCATGGCAAGCATACTTGGATATGAATTTGCATTTGCAGGATTTATACTCTGCATGCTCCTCGGTGCTTTTATGTTATTCGAGTTAGGTACAAAATACAATCACAACTCTGCTAACGCCGCACCCTGATCATTTTTATTCTCTTCGGACTTATGTTCTCCTATGAATACCCTAGTCACCGGTGGAACTGGAAGCATTGGTGCATGGGTAGCCCATGAATTACTGAATCGTGGTCACACCCCTATAATTTTTGATATCAATATCCGAGAACAATTCCTAGATGACATCTCCGAAAAAATCCAATTCGTAGAAGGGGATATCACTAATTATGATTCTATTCTCAACTGCGTCTCTAACTACAATGTCGACCGGATAATCCACCTAGCTAAAATTTTACCTGCCTATTCTGAAGAACGCCCCATCCATGCCCTTAATGTGAATGTATCTGGAACTGGAAATGTTCTAAAAGCGGCAGTCAACGCCGGCATAAAACGGGTAGTTTTCTCAAGCTCCAAATCTGTCTTTGACACGATCACTGAAGAATATGGACCTCCCCTTTTCAAGCCACTTCCTATTGATTATCCAAAGTTTTCTAGAACCTCTTTGGACCATGTTCCCTTTTACACCATTACAAATAAAATGGTAGAATATTTTGCAATACGATATTCTCGCGCCAACGACCTTGAGTTGGTAATAACACGTTTTGGCAGCACTTGGGGTCCTGGGAAACTTCAAACACAACACGAGGTATATGATAAAAACCCACAATCCACCGGCGGGTGGTTAATCTGTCGTATGATCGAAAGTGCAGTATCTGGGTCCTCGATCGATGTCAATGCCTCCCAATTAAAAACAGATAATGTGGTTTATACAAAAGATGTCGCACTGGGGGTGACACTCGCAGCCTTAAGCGACAATGTCCACTTCACCTCTGGATATCGGGAATTTTTACTCGATGCTGGCTGTGTTTTTAATCACAAAGATTTCGCCGAGGCCCTATGCGAACTTTACCCTAGTTTTAATCTAAATGTCAACGAAGACGATGGTGGAATGGCTTCGCACAGGGACGGTGTTGCTTGCCGATTTGATCTCTCTAGATCTAAAGAAGAACTAGGATATTCTCCCCAATTCGCAGACGTCAAAACCGCAGTTAACGATTACATAAAAACATCTGAAAAATACTCACAATAAATCTCTCTCCTAATGGGGTGTATGGAATACTCTTCTATCTAGCCCCATCCACCACCGCCATGACCTCCGCCACCACCGCCA
>NZ_WTZR01000004.1:0-110043 GCF_009889665.1 Candidatus Hikarchaeum yamanae
TGAACACCCCGCAAGGAGGAGACATATCACCACTAGGAATATTGCATAAGGGGTTTTCTTATTTTTTCCATTCATATTTGCCCCGGGTTACGATTCGTGTTTATTGAATTTATTACAATTCGCATTAGTTGGGACGTAAGAGTCCCACTATAATAAATTAGATAGAATTTAAAAATCTGCCATCGAGATCCGTTCGGGTGTTTGAGAAACGGCTATGAAAGACAGATATATGCTCACGATGATCGCCAAGAATCCAAAGAGCGCATTTGTCAAACGTAATGCAAATACTAACTCGTAGTGAGATTGTAAGACAATAAATACAATCCCCATAATTACAGGGGCAAGAGTTGCTCCGGCTCCTTTTGCGGTTTCTCCAAAACTTATTATGACGCCTCTGAAGGCTTCGGGTGTGAATTCAATTATCAAAACACGCCAAAGAGAAAATAAAAGTCCGAAACCCACTCCTATACAAAATGCCCCAACGGCCATGTGCATAAGTGATTGGGATAATGCAACTAACATCAAACCACCTCCGATGACTACAGAAAGAATTGAGAAAGGATAAGTTAAGTTGGAAAAATAAGAATACACTCGCCCAGATTGGGAAGCGGCTATCGCGGATGCACCACTGAATAGAGATACCAATATGCCCGCTTGTCCGGCAGATCCACCTATTCCGAGTACAATTATCAAAGAGCTATAGGTCACGTATGCCGTGAAAATAAAAGAAGTTATAAACATTCCAAGAACTGCAGCAGAAAGCCGAGGGTAGAGCAATAGTGATGGTGCTTTTTGCATTATTGTTCTAAATGAAATTCTATCTTGGGATTGGACCTCAGAGACGGGAGTAGATGGCTCTTCTAGAAATAGATATATGATGAGTGCGATAGGAAGGGGAACTGCATATAGGAGAAATGGGTAGTTCCATGCAATAAGTACAAGGAAACCAGAGAAGATAGGGAAAAGTGCGCCGCTCAAACCGTGGCTAGTGGAGCGCAAACCTTGAGCGGTTGCACTTGCAGATCCAGTATAAAGATCGCCTATAGATGCCACAATAACAGGTAGGATGCATGCCCCACCTACTCCCTGTAAAAATCGGAGAGAAAGGGTCAACAGGAAAGATGTACTTAACGTCATCAAGAGTCCAGAAATACCGAATGTTAGCAGTCCAACAACCAATATTGGTTTTCGCCCATAAGCGTCTGTGAGCCCTCCTGCGATGGGGGAAAGAATCATCAAAGGGGCAAAAAATGCAGTTACTAGCAATCCGACGGCAGCGGGAGTTGTTGACAAAGGTAGGATTAGAGATTCTAAAACAGGGGAAATCATGGTAGTCCCCATAGGGTATACCATATTGGCTAGTAGTAAAAGCTGTAAACTCCGGTCGGAAAGTATGTTTCCTTCAGAACCAAGTAAATTTTTTAAAGAAATCACGAGAGAAGAGCGGCATGGCGACTTATTGCATCTGCAAAAGATAATATTTCATAACCAAACTCATCGCGGGCGCGGTTATTTGATATGTTAAATTGAAATGTTGGCTCTCTAGAGGGGTCGGGGACGAAATTGCCACCCAAAACTGTGTTAACAGTTTCTGCTATTTCAGAGAGGGAAATGAGGTTTCCCCCCGTATTGTAAACATCAAAATTGAGTTTTTTTGCCAGAGTTACTTTTTCAAATAAATCAACAACGTCATCGACATAGACGAGTCCAAATGTGGAATCGGGATGCATAGGAACATTGGTCGTTTTTCCAGCCACAGCGTCTTCTACGAAACTGCCCACCCAAGGATATCCAGTATATCTTCCAGGTCCAAAAACTGTGCTGGGTCTAATGGCACATACATCTAAATCTTCACGTGAAGCGTATAACAACGCCTGATATTCGTTCATATGTTTCAATGCGGAATAATATGAAGCGGTATCGAATGCAGTATAAGGAGAATAAGGACGGGGAGAATCTTCAGTTACTATGAGTCCGTCTTCATAATCTAAAGAGCTATAAACACCAAGAGTGCTTGCCCATACAACACGGGGGACACTAGATTCTACAGATGCCCGGAATACATTATCGACACCTAGAAGATTAACGTGTAATGATAAGCTAAGATCTTCAAGCGCCCCACGACCAACGAGATATGCTAGATGGACTATTCGGTCGGGTTCATGTGTATTAATAATCTGTGAAACTTCGTCGTAGTTTGTCACATCTCCTTGGATCAATTCTACACCGTCGAGATTGGGAGTTGTGTTTGTGTCAAGATCCATGCAAACTACAGATTCACCTTGTTCACTTAGTTGAGAGGTAAGATTTCTCCCGATTAAACCAGAAGAACCAATGATTAAAGTTTTCATAATACAAAGTTTTGTATCTGTAATATTAAATGTCCTCGGTTAGGTTATCCACAAAAATTATAGAATAAAAGGAAGAATAGAGCTCTTTAGTTACTGGAATCCAATACGAGTTCTCTGAGCGGAAGTGGGAAGTCCAGTGCTACCTTTAAACTCATCTTGGATTGTATGATAATACTTTAGAAGATCAGCGGTCATCGTCGGGCGAACTGAATCTAAAGCTTTGCGGAAGTGACGCATTTCTACTTCGGTTGAATCGGAATCTTCTCGGAGTGCTTCAATTGCTGCTTCTCTGGCTATACTAGCTATATCACTACCAACATAGCCTTCGGTTATTTCAGCAAGTTCAGTTAAACCGACTTCGGATGCCAACGGCATTTCTTGGGTATGGATTCTGAAAATCTCTTTTCGGCCTTCTAATCCAGGTTCTTCTACCATGACTAGTCTGTCGAATCTTCCAGATCGTACTAGTGCTGGATCGATCATATCTGGTCGATTGGTTGCTGCAATGACCACTACGTCTGCAAGTTCCTCTAGTCCATCTAATTCTGTGAGTAGTTGGTTAACAACTCGTTGCGATACATTGCTACCGAATTCATACCCCCTGTTAGGAGCAAGTGCATCCAGCTCGTCGAAAAAGATAACTGCTGGTGAAACTTGGGCAGCTTTTCGGAAGACTTCTCGAATCGCTTTTTCGGATTCCCCGACCCACTTTGAAAGGAGTTGGGGGCCCCTTATGGAGATGAAATTTGCATCAGTTTCTGTTGCTACAGCTTTTGCTAGAAGTGTTTTCCCAGTTCCAGGAGGACCATATAACAAAATTCCAGAAGGAGGGGAAATCCCCATTCTAGTGAATCTTTCGGGGTTGGTCAGTGGCCATTCGACAGATTCTTGAAGTTCTCTTTTTGCGGTTTCAAGTCCTCCAACAGAGTCCCAACTGACATTGGGAACTTCAACCAAAACTTCCCGCATTGCACTAGGACTTATTTCATAGAGAGCTAGGTCGAAATCTTCGTTGGTGACAATCATGGTGTCAATTAGTTCGTGGGAAATCTCTTCTGAATCGAGGTCAATTTTTGGCAAATATCTTCGAAGAGTTTTCATTGCAGCTTCTTTCGTTAGAGATTCTAGATCTGCGCCAACGAATCCGTGGGTGTCTCGAGCTAACTCAACTAAATCGATAGAGTCGTCAAGTGGCATTCCACGTGTGTGTATTTGGAGGATTTCGTGGCGGTCGATCGCAGAGGGGACACCAATTTCGATTTCCCTATCGAAACGTCCAGGTCGTCGAAGGGCAGGATCAATTGCATCGAGGCGGTTGGTAGCTCCAATAACAATGACTTCTCCACGGGATTCAAGGCCATCCATCATAGTGAGTAATTGAGCGACTACACGGCGTTCAACTTCACCAGTAACTTCTTCACGTTTAGGTGCTATAGAATCTAGTTCGTCTATAAAGATTATAGAAGGAGCTTCCTTAGCTGCGTCTTCAAAAATGGAACGTAATTGTTGTTCAGATTCGCCGTAATACTTTGAAATAATTTCGGGTCCTGCGATTGAGAAAAATCTTGCACTGGTTTCGCTTGCCACAGCTTTTGCTAGAAGTGTTTTCCCAGTTCCAGGAGGACCATGTAAAAGTACCCCTTGGGGAGGGTCAATGCCAAGTTTTGCGAATATAGAGGGGTGTTTGAGAGGTAGTTCTATCATTTCTCGGACTCTGTGGATTTCGTCAGAAAGCCCGCCTATGTCCTCGTATGTGATGGCGTTGCTCGATTTTTCATACCCAGACGCGGGTACTTCGCTGAGTTGGATCTCGGTTTCCTCAGAGATCACAACGATCCCAGTCGGGACTGTTTCGACAGCAATGAGTGGAATGGCCTGTCCAGGAGATCGCATGAAGGGATGGCTTGTAGTAGACATTATGGGCACTACATCCCTTGAAAAGACAGGCCGTTTAAGAATCTGCCTTCGAATCATACTAGCTGCGTCTTCACCGAAACGAACATTACTAGCAGGAGGGGGAGCGAAAACTACTTTTTCTGCAGGAATGGAATCTACTTTTTGGATGGAGACTGTTTCTCCAAGACTAACATTAGCATTCTGGCGTGTGAAACCATCTATTCTAACGGTATTCGTATTCCAATCTTGTCGATCTGCCCTCCAGACTTTTGCTGCAGTTTGTTTTCCACCGTTGATCCGAATTATATCCCCAGGGCTGAGTTTTAAATGAAGAAATGTGTCAGGATCTAAACGTGCAATCCCACGGCCAGAATCATTGGAATATGCTTTTGCCACTTCTAAGTCGACTATTAGATCTTCAGAGGACATAGTGTTATTTTGTAATTAGCACATAGAGGTCATAGAACATATGCTTTATCTATTGAAAAAAGTAAGAAAACCAGTATGTATTCCGTGGTTGGGTGTGACAGATGTCAGACAATATGGATAGTTGGGATGCGGCCGAAGACTGTTAAATGCCCCAGGTGTAGCAAAAGACATAATTTTAGGGAACTTAGGAAATTCGCAGAAGAAGAAGACATAGAGGTTGCTCGTGTAGTACGGACTCAGTTGTTGTCAGAGAGAATAGGAACGAGCGAAAATAAAGAAACTTAAAGCAAGGAGAATAGTTATCTTCCGAGTCGTTCGTGGGCACTTGAGAGATCTCGAGAACCCAGTGCAGAAAGTAATGACAGTTCCCCTGCAAGGACGCCGGATGATATTATTTCTGCAAATGCATCTGCATTGGATCCGGGAGGAGTCCCCCCGCCACGGACGCCTAAGATATCAAGGGCCTCGGACTGAGAGGGTAGATGAGTCCCCCCTCCAATAGTTCCTATTTCAAGGCTCAGGAGTGTGACACTCAGGTATAGGCCCCCGTCTCGGACGTCAGCGGTTGTGATGACGTTTGCTCCTTCTACGACTTGTGCTGCATCTTGGCCCGTTGCTAAGAAAATTGCTGCAATAATATTTGCCGCTTGGGCATTGTGGCCCAGGCTAACCGCCCTAGCGCTACCAATGTGATTTTTTTGCGTATTGATTTCCACAATGGCTTCGGGAGTTGTGTGGAGTTTTTCTTCTACTATTTTCCGGGGGATTAGAACATCAGCTGAAACGGTTCTGCCACGACCCTCAATTGCGTTAATTGCGGCTGGTTTTTTATCAGAACAGAGATTTCCAGAAAGGGAAATGAGTTTCGCGGGAGTTTGTTGTTCTAGGAATTCAGATACTTTTTTGGTGGAAATTGTGACCATGTTCATCCCCATTGCGTCTTTTGTATCGTATGAAAATCGTAGGAAAATAGAATTCCCAACTACATAGGGTTTGATCCCTGTCAATTCCCCATGGTTGGTGGTAGAATTGGCTATTTCTTCTATTTCTGAATAATTAGTAGAAATCCAATTTATGAAATCTAGAGATTCAGAGACATTAGCAACTTTAAACACAGGGGCTCGTGTCATTGCATTGTTGAATACTCGGGATATGGCCCCGCCCGCGTGTCGAATGGCAGAGCACCCACGGTTTACGCTAGCGACTAAGGCCCCTTCAGTGGTTGCTAAAGGGAGGTAAAAGGATCCTTCTGTTGCAGATCCAAATACAGTGATTGGGCCGGCTATCCCCATAGGTATTTGTACAGATCCGATCATGTTCTCGATATTAGTAGAGGCTAATTTTGCGTCGAAAGTGTAATTTCCAATAGAAGAGAGTTTGACATTTAATTCGGACTCTATTATCTGCCGACGGACATTAGCTGCCATATCGGAATCTACGTGTTCCTCAAGCTCGTGGAGTTTAATTTCTCCTTTTTGGACACGTTTTATTATGTCATTTGCACTCATACTAAAGAAATGAAGCTGCTAAAGCTTAAATGGTGATTAAATGAACGCCTTATTTAATGCATTGGGTGCAAAAATTCTCTAATATTTTAGCCCCCAATGGTGTCAGAAAGCTTTCGGGGTGGAATTGAACACCCTCATGGGGCTTTTTCGTGTGACGAACCCCCATAAGGAGGGGGAATTCACCGAGGGTCCGGGCGGTTGGGATGAGGAAATCGGGCATGCTGTTTTCTTCAGCTATTAACGAATGATAACGTCCGGCGACAAAGGGATTGGGAAGGTCTGATAAAACACCAGATCCATCATGAGTTACATGTGAAATTTTTCCATGTACAACGGATGGTGCGTGAATAATGGATACTCCATTTGCGGCGCACAGGGCCTGATGGCCTAAACAAACTCCAAGAGTGGGGTAATTTAACTCCGAAAAAATAGACATAGAAACACCGGCATTGTGGGGGAATCCGGGGCCAGGTGATATGATGATTCCATCGGGATCTAACTTCTGTATTTCATCGATAGTTATAGCATCGTTTCGGTATATATCTACATTTGCCAGAGTTCCAATTCCCTGAACTAGATTGTACGAAAATGAATCATAATTGTCAATGATTAAAATGTGAGGGGAATCCATGGTAATAGGTGGTTGGTAATTTCTAAGTCATTCCAGAGAAGAGGGATCTGAAAGTGCTAGGTTCATTGCTTGGACTAGGGCTCTAGCCTTAGAAAGAGTTTCCTCATATTCAAGTTCGGGAGAAGAATCATGTACGATGCCAGAACCAACAGGAAGAAGATAAGTTCCATTTTGATGGATGAAAGTTCGAATGATTATATTTAAAGTGGCCCGATTATCAAAACCAAAGATCCCAGCACTACCGGTATAAGGACCTCTGTAAGAAGTTTCTAGTTCATTTATTATCCCCATGGTACGGGGTTTTGGGGCACCAGTGATAGTACCGCCAGGGAACATTGCTTTGATTATATCAAGTATATTTTTAGTAGGGTGCAGAGTTCCCGTTACTGTGGAAACTAGATGCATTACTGCAGAGTATCGATCCACCCTACAATATTCGTCGATATGGACAGTTCCATATTCGGCTACTTTTCCAATATCATTCCGACACAAATCAACGAGCATTGCATGTTCTGCTCGTTCTTTTGGACTATTGGTAAGCTCGTTTTCGAGTGCGAGATCGTCGGAAGAATTGGCACCCCTGGGTCTAGTTCCTGCGATTGGTTCTGCTATGATTAAATCGTCCTCTAGTCGAAAAAGTAACTCGGGACTTACTCCAATTAGATCGATTTTTGGGAATTCGAATATTGAAGAATAGGGAGCAGGATTTATCTGCCGAAGGGCACTGAATAAGAGACTAGGGGGCATATCAGAATCCAAAGTTAGATTATGTGCTGTATTGACTTGAAAAGTGTCACCTTCCCGTATATGGTGTTTGATTTCTCGTACACGTTCGCAAAAAATTTCACGCCCGCAATCACTCTTAAAATCAGTGATCGGAGAGGCATCAGATAGATCGTCTGAAGGGGGAGATGGAATTAGGAGAGACCTAGCTAAATCTAGTATTGTTGTTAACGTGGTGTCAAAAGTTTCTTCGGGGATTTCTACGAGAGGGCATGAAGTAATTCTAAGTGTTGTTTTTTCATCACGGGGTTCTTTCCAAGATACTATGCAGTCGTAAAATCCAGCTTGAAGCAAAGGAAAGGGGTTTAAAGTATCAGTGCGGGGCGGAATGTTTTCTATTTCTTTTGATAATTCATAAGATAGCCATCCAACTACTCCGCAAGGGTACGGGGTTTCACACCCATTTCGTACTAGGTGTTCTTTGGAAAAAAAATCATATAATTGAGATAGGGCAGATGAAGATGTTGAGGAATTAGAATTGATCTCGAGGAAAGCACTGGGTCGGATGCCAAAATATCCCCAGCCAGGTGTCCCCCCAGTAGTCTCTAGATAAAAACTTTGGGAACCTTCCCGAGAGTTGAGATATGCTTTAAACGGATCGTCTACAACAACTCGAACTTCTACAGGGATTCTAGATCTGGATGGCGAAGTTGCTGCGACGGATAGATAATCGTGTTTGTCAGTGTATACCTCGATCTGAGGATTGATAGAGTCCACGGTGGCCAATAGATTACCGATGGCAAAAGGTATTACTCGAATGAAAGGAAATTCAAGGTGAGATACTACAGTTGAGAGCGTACTGCTTTATTCATTACACTCACAGGGGCTTTTTTACCAGTCCAAATTTCAAAGGCCTCTACTCCTTGGTACAAAAGCATCCAGGCGCCGTCGATAGTAAGTGCACCAGAATCTTTTGCTTCTCGGAGTAATCTGGTTTGGAGAGGGCGATAAACAGCATCCATTACGACAAGATCGGAGTGGAGGAAAGTTTCAGGTATGAGAGAGATATCAGTTTTCATGCCAACGCTAGTTGTGTTGACAATTATATCGGCTTCGGGGAGCAACTCAGGTAAACTAGATAATCCATATCCAGTTGAATTGGGTACAGATTCGGATAGAGAACGTGCTTTGCTTTCAGTTCGGTTAACAATGGAAACATCAGATCCTTCGTCAGATAGCATGAAGGCCAATGCGCGGCCAGCTCCCCCCGCTCCAAGAACAACAGAATTTTTTCCAGATAAACTAACATCGTGGTGTTCAAATGATCTACGGGCACCGGCAACATCGGTATTGTATCCAATTGGCTTTTTTCCAGAGAAGTCAATTGTGTTGACAGCTCCAATTCTTTTTGCTAGTTTGTTGGGTTGGACGTGGGGTAAGACATCTTGTTTAAAAGGTATAGTGACATTTAACCCAGAGATCCCATTTTGAGGAGCTTCAGTTATAATTTCCTCGAGATCAGAAACTTCGGGTTCCATTGCGATATATTTAGCATCCATGAGCAGATGGGAATATGCTGCTTGATGCATTACAGGAGATAGAGAGTGGCCTATAGGATTTCCCAATAGACCAAAGATCTGCATTATAGATTAATTACAGATCTCAGGATACATAAATTCTCTTTAGGACTAACCATGGCTAGTTACAGTCAAATCGAAGTTTCCTACATGATAAACCAACAAGATGATGAATAGGAGATATAATACCCCACCAATCAAAAATGGGAGATTACCCAGGGTCTCGTCTGTGGAATATCTAGCACGGATGTAAAGGATAGAAGCACCCAAAATTGCGAATACAGCAGAAATTGCATTTAAGAATCCAACAGTGCCCCAGGCAAAAGAAAGATCCCATGATGTGAAAATGATCCCAAGTGTTACGGGAAGAGTTGATTGAAATACCAATGCCCCAGTGATATTTCCTAGAGCCAAAACGTCCTTGTCACGAGATATCCATATTATGCTGTTAAATTTCTCAGGGAGTTCAGTTGCCAAAGGAGCAAGAAGAAGAGCAATTACTGCGAGAGGAAGATTTAGCACATCGTAAGAAAGCCACTCTACCGCATGAATGAAAAGGTGGGCACCTGCAATGATGATTCCGAGTGCGAATAGTGCCTGGAAAATGACCAACGGAGTGGTGGGATCAGAAGCTCGGGTTTTTTTCGCGGCGAGGATGGGTACTATCTGTGCTAGTTTGTCAAGTACAACACCAACTTGTAGATTCTCGAGAGATTCTGCTTCAATTGCAATGCCACTAGAAAGGGTGCGTTGGAGATAAAATAAATAAAGCGCCACTAAACTGAAAGCTATGAGTAAGGACAAAGTTCTCCAAGGGACAAGTGCGGCGATTATTGCTAGAGAATATGCGATGATAAAAAAGGATAGGTCCCTCTTCGTTGAGGAGGAGTAGATTTTTAATTTTAGTCCAGAAGATCTCCTGGGTTTGAAATATATCAAACTGCAACCTATGAGAAACATGGCGATGGTAGCCAACATGAAAGGAGCACCCAAAATGGCACCCACCCCAATCTCATCTGCAGAACTTGCCCCACCAGTTCTCCATACAGTGTAGATAGCAATAACAGGTATCATGGTTTCAGGGAGCGCAGTTCCAACTGCTGCCAGAATACTTCCAGTTGCACTTTCAGAGATGTTGGTTTTATGGCCTACCCATTCAATTCCATTGGTGAATATTGCAGCGCCTAGGAGAAGTGCGATGAACGAAACGACTAGTGTGGATATATTCAGTAAAGTGGAAGAAATAGAAAAAAGTTCACTCATATATAAAATTATTAGAAGGATTACTAAAGGGTTACTGTATTCAACAGAGAGAAGAATTGGTGGGAATTATCACCGATTGGTTTTATTCGAACGAGGACCCATGGGTTACTGTGATAGGCATTGTTGTGAGCCGGTCGGATTCTGTCTCAGTTCTAATTGGGGAGGAAATATTGAAGATAGGAAAATGGGTACAAAAAATAGATTCGAGTCGAATTGATACAGAAGGAGGAGGAGAATATTACTGTACAGATGGGTTTGAACTCAGAGAATTTGAAGGACTGCATATTCAACTTGAAGAGGTTGGATTGGCCTTTGGTACCGTGGAATGCATCATATTTGTTTCTAGACATGTGGGAGAAACCGGGGCTTTACTGACAGCTCACTATACGGGGAATTTTGGGGAAGCAAAATTTGGAGGTAAACCTAGAGAGTTATCAATGGCATGCCCAAATTTGCATAAAGCCGTTGTTGATGCACTTAGAAAATATGCCCCCGAAAATTATGAAGTGGGTATCGAATGTACACATCATGGCCCGTCGGATGTCAATGTTCCTTCAATGTTTGTAGAGATAGGGAGTTCAGAAAAAGAATGGGTGGATGTAGAAGCTGCGGAGTCGGTCGCGAAATCAATTATGAGTATCAAAGGGGAGAAATCTAATTGTGAAAAGACTATTGTGGGTTTTGGAGGGGGACATTATATGCCACGATTCGAGAGGATTATGAGAGATACAGATTGGGCGATTGGGCATGTTGCTGCCGACTGGTGTTTGGAAGATATGGGAGAAATTAATTCGGAGATGATAAGGAACATATTCGATAAAAGTGGGTCAAATAGATGCATCATAGTAGATAAAAATTTAGAATTGGAAAAAATAATAAAACAAGAAGGATATGAAATAGTTAGTGAAAAATGGGTGAGAGAAACAACGGGAGTGGGACTAGAGGTTGTTTCGCGCATGGAAATCTCCATGTCAACTATTGAAGAAGGATTACGTTTTGGGAGAGTTAGGTCGGATCGAGTGGAAATTAGAGAATTGGATCAATCGCTGCTGAAGGATGTTCAAGTTATAAGTTCAAAAAGGGTGAGAGAAGTGATATTGAGGAATACAATTGCATTCGAGACCGTTGAAAATGGAAGTCTGGTTAAGGGAAAAGTAGCAGTACGGGCTCGGCAAGCATATGAAGACATAATAGAAGAATTTTGTCACATATTAGAGCAAAGATATAATCATGTTTCTCGAAAGGGGAGCGAGATTTTTGTTGAAGAGTTGGTATTTAGTCCAGAGAAAGCACGGATTTTAGGAGTGGAAGAGGGGCCAAAATTTGGAGAGTTGGCATCGGGAAAATCTGTGGAGGTGAAGGGTAAGATGTTGGATCCAGAAGAAGTACAAGAAGTAAAAAATAAGAGATACAAGTTAAGTTAATAGTACAGTATACCGGATGAGATGAATTAACAAGATGGGGGAAAAGTGACTATTTTAACAGGGTGTATAAAAGTAACACTAATGAGCTTGAGTACATAATATACACGTAAATGGAATTTACCGCTGAAGATGTGATCGAAGAAGCAGAAGAAAATGTAGCTCTTGAAGAGGTGCCATCAAGAGATGGGCTAATGACGGATGAACAGCTCCTTGAAATTTTGGAAGATTTACAAACGAACATCACAGTTTTTGGATGTGGAGGGGGAGGAAACAACACAGTCAATAGGATGTCTGAAGAGGGAATTCATGGGGCAAATCTAATAGCTGCCAATACAGATGTTCAGCATTTGGTCAAGGTGAATGCGGACACTAAGATATTGATAGGGAGGAATAGAACAAAGGGCAGGGGTGCGGGGTCTTTACCACAAATTGGAGAAGAAGCTGCTCTTGAAAGTAAAGATGAGATACTTGAAGTTATGAAAGGGTCCGACATGGTATTTGTCACAGCAGGATTGGGAGGGGGAACTGGCACGGGGTCCGCGCCGGTGGTTGCGAAAGCCGCTCGAGACATAGGTGCTTTGACAATTGCAATTGTGACAACACCATTTACAGCTGAGGGAGAAGTCAGAAGGGTAAATGCAAATGCAGGGCTCGAGAGATTACGAGATGTAGCAGACACAGTAATTGTTGTTCCGAACGATCGATTACTTGAAGTTGTGGGGAAGCTACCTGTAAAAGAGGCATTTAAAGCTGCAGATAGGGCACTTATGCGGTCGGTGAAAGGGATAACAGAATTGATTACAAAACCCGGGCTTGTTAATCTAGACTTTGCAGATGTCAGAACGGTTATGGAAAGAGGAGGGGTTGCAATGATCGGATTGGGAGAGTCGGATTCAGAAAATAAGGCTCAAGATTCGGTGAAAGAAGCTTTGAAATCCCCCATGTTAGATGTAGATATTTCAACAGCAAATGCAGCGTTGATAAACGTTACAGGTGGGCCAGATATGTCGATCGAAGAAGCAGAAGGTGTGGTAGAAGAAATTTACGAACGGATTGATCCAGATGCAAGAATCATATGGGGGACCTCTGTTGATGATGAGCTTGAAGGAAGAATACGAACCATGATAGTGGTTACGGGAGTTCAATCACCACAGATATATGGAAGGATGGATGCGGCTAGACAAAGAGAAGAAAGCAGAATTGGTAAAATAGATTACGTTGAGTGAAGAATAGGAAAAGTAGAAATAAAGGAGAATATAGATTAAATTATGGATGTCCCACGTGATCTGGCCTCGTATTTGCGCCTAATAAAACTATCTAGCGTCCCTACTAAAGAGGAATTTATACAAATTTCTAAGATTGCAGGGATAGGGATTCTAGTGGTAGGGGGCATAGGGTTCATAATATTTGGAATAATGAAATTGATCCCGAAGTGATAAAAATGTCTATAGATGAAAATGAACCAAGGAAGGAGCAAGTTGGAGGAGAAAGCATAATGGATAGTGAGCAGAGTATATCAAAAATATATGCCATTAAAACTACAGCTAGTCAAGAACAAGCGGTGTCAGATATGATAGCCAGAAAGGAGCACCCTGCAATACATTCTATTCTTTCCCCGGATTCACTAACAAGTTATGTAATGGTAGAGTCAGATGAACCCGATGCGATTGGATTGATAATTGAAGAAATTCCACATGCGAGAACAATAATAAAGGGGGAGAGTTCAATTGAAGAAATTGGACATTTCCTCACACCTAAATCGGATGTAGAAGGGATTGCAGAAGGAGATATAATTGAGTTGGTCGCAGGGCCATTTAAAGGTGAAAGGGCACAAGTTCAAAGGATAGATGAGGCTAAAGATCAGGTGACTGTGGAACTTTATGAAGCAACTGTTCCAATTCCGGTTACAGTCAGGGGAGATCAAATAAGGGTCTTAGATTCGGGAGATCGTTAAGAGAGGGGAGAGAGAGGCGATGGCAGAATGGATTTGTGGAATCGCAGAATGCGAAATCCATTTTGGAACGATAGAAGGATTACTTCGTCATCAAATTAAGGAACACCCTCATGTTTCCTGTAAAGTGTGTGGAGAGGAAATTCCCGACGGTATTTTTGCGATCCAACATGTCATAGGCGTGCATCGTAGAGTGAAATATATGCTTGCATATGGAGCTAATTCAAATGATATTCGGTATCGGGAACACATAAAAAAGTTGGCAGAGTTGGAGATAGATATAGACACAGCTTATGAATCATTGATGAGTGAATGGGAAGAGGAAATAGATGGGCTTTTGAAAGATAGCTAGAAACCAATTTTTGGTTTGAATGATCTTTGGCTAATGAAATTCGAAGGATTGTTCCGTTTGAAGCGTTCGCCATATACGATTCCAATTAGCAATCCAACGAGGTGGGCTAGTTGGGCCACTCCTCCAGCTCCAATTCCACCTACAGAAATAAGAGACACAGAGATAATTGCGAAGCCTATTGTCAATACCCAAAGTGGGAGGGGTAACAAAAAATAAAGATGTACTTTGAGATTGGGATTGAGCACTGTGAGGAACCCCATAATAGCCAGTATTGCCCCACTAGCTCCAAGTACAAATCCAGGAGTTGCTGTCAAAATTCCAGCTCCCATCTGGGACAGTGCGGCGAGTATACCACCAAGCATGAAAAGGTAGAAAAATTTCTTAGTACCTATATATCGTTCGACACTAGGACCGAAGAAATACAAGGTTATACTGTTGAAAAGGATGTGTGAAAATGAAGAAGGGGAATGGGCAAAAATAGAGAAAATCCAGGTCCAAACATATTCGGGATGGTATGTAGAAACAGTGAAAATAGAATTATGTGCATTGATTCCAAAAATTATGATTACGGACCATTGTAGTATTAAAGTAATCCACATTAAGGCTAGGAATAGATAGGTTAAATTTCCACGAAAGAAAGGGAGTGTGAACGTCAAGAAACGGTTAGAAATCAAATTCAAAAATTTAGAGATTCCTCGCACATCAGAGGAAGAGGAATAGCTATTTTCAGAGGGCATAAGGGGATCATTCCAGTTTTTAAGACCATCACAATTATGAGCTTCTGGGAGACGATGGAGGCCACAAAAAACACCGCCGCAATTTCGGCATGAGAAGGGAATGGCTTCGTTTTGACCACAAACTTGACAGATTGCCATGACCGGGTTTGGGGTTTGGGTGTAAAATGAGTTTGGTTTGGAGAGGGTGAATAAATTAAGATTATGTGAGAAAATTATAATCGATCTATGTCCACATCCTCGTTGGGAGTATCAGGGTTTAGAGTTGTAGGAGATAGTTTTCCAAAAACTCCAACAGTACCAACTTGTTTTTCCTCTGGCGTTCCACTTTTGACTACCTTGATAGCAGATTCGGGGACCTCTATAAGTTGGGTTTTTCCATTCACTATTCTTTGTAAAATTACAGTCCCACCAGGATCGTTTCTGGTTTTGAAATTTACTACAGCCGTGAAGAGAGACCAGAGGATCACGATGGAACCCAAGAAGTAGATTATGACAACGAAGAGTGTGATGTGATTTGAAGTTGCCCCTATCCATTTGTAAGGATATGCATACCAGAAAAGTAGAACTCCAAAAACAGATATGCTAGCTCCAACTATGGCAGAAGCGCGCTGATATTCTGTTGCAGGGAGAACTGCAAAGACACCTAGTAGAAATATAGGGAATCCCAACCCTGCCAATAAACCAGAGATTCTACGTATGACGAAATAGCCAAAATCTAGGTCTACCAGGATATTGGTAGTACTAAACAATATGCCGGCTATAACTAGAATGCCACCTGTCGCGAAAAGTGCAGTTCCGGTGTAAAGATTTTTTCGACTTTTTTTACCTGTACGATCATAGGCTTCTGCCAAACTAGTCATAATGTGTTTTATTCGGGTTCAGATAACAAAAGGATGCTGTAGAAATGAAAGGCTGAAATGAAATTAAAAATTTGAATGTGGTTTTGTGAAGAAAAGTATCTCGAGTGAGTCTCGAAGAATTTAATGGTTTTGCCAAGAATTGTAGTAGTATGACTAAGAAGAAAACCAAAGAGGAAATAGAAGAAGAATCTAGTTTTGTTGATATGAAACTTGATGTGGATGGTACAGTAGAGGGGGCTCCTATCGAAAGAATCGCATCTAGATTGACGTGGCCACAAGAGAAAAGTGAAATTGTGCGAAAGGAGGGGGAAGAACTTATTAGGACGCCTAATGGTGCAAGAAAATTGGAAGATTTACTAGAGCAAGTAGATACAACGTACTTCTCTAAGCGGCAGATGTTTGTGGAAATTCTCGAAAAGCAAATAGGGAAAGGGACTATTTCAGTTTCGGAATGAAATGGAAAATAAATAATTGAATTGAACTGAGTTAAGAGGTGGGTGAGAAATCAGCTAGTTTTGACTGGATTCCAGTTAGTATCGTAGATTTAGATTTCAAATCATGTATGGGGAGGGAGAGGGAATTCGAGATTTGAATTAGTGCAGTGTGAAAATTATCGAAATGATAGGGTTCTTCTTTGAAAGCATTTCTAATACTCTCTCGGATTTGCCAAACGCCAACTGGAGCCCAATAGGCATCAGAAACCTCCCTGATGACGAGACATTTACATTGTTTTTTTATTGAGAGTAGGTGTTCTAGAACTCCTAATCGTGCGGCGTAATAGGCACCTGCAGTTTCTTTTGCATAAGAAGTCCGCCCTCCATACCCTTCGTATTCACTAGAAATCCAAATTTGGTTTGATTGACTAGGATTCCAAATACTACCGGGTGACTTTATTTCTATTAACTCAAATTCCCAAGTTCCAGGGATCAAGAAAATCCAATATGCATTCCCAATATAGTTATTTCTCCAAACGGTGACTCCATCGATGTTGGGGTGGGCGAGTACTTGTTTATGCAAAAGTTTACCGACCATATCATCTACTGCGGTGATGGACCATCTTGTGGGAACTAAACGCCGTTGGTCGCGTAGGCCAATGGCCCCGACAGAAAAAATTCTATGGATATCATAGACGTCTATGCCCTTTTTATAGAGAAAGGAGATAGCACCTCTGGCATCCAGGTCGTCGTCGGAGAGGGTTGTTTCGACAGGTTTTGGAACTTTAGGATTGTCTACGATTCGTGCAGATTCTACATCTGCTTGGAATCCTATTGCTGCAGTTATATTATTAGGTGAAAAATCTAGTTTTGGTTTATTCACTAGTGAAAGTTCTATATCGACAGGCCGTGCAGAAATAGCTACTTCCCGTTGTACCCCTACAAACCCATTCCAAACATCATAAACATTGACAGGAGTTGATCGATTCGAGTTAAGCAGTCCTATCCTGTATTGAAGAATATCTTCAATTTGAAGATTTTTATGATACCAGTCACTACTGGTGGCGAAATCAGAGGCATCGGAATCGGGATCCAATGGGGCAAGAATTCCTGTCGAAACATCGGGGTAATTTGATCGCCCTACGAAAACAGATGGTGAGGTGCTCCCAAATAAGTTCTTTTTCGGTGTAAAGGAATCGAATAGTTTCCGTGTATCTTTTATGTGGTTTAAGATGGCGTAGGATTTTTCCTGTGCGAGTTTCTTACGTTTGTCTTCCAAAGGGGGTTCGAAACCCTCGAGATGTTTATCGAGGGACACATTTAGAGTAGGAATTAAGATAACTTTAACATTCGGGTAGTAAGTAGTGGTTTAAACAAAAAATTGTATAGTAACATCTTTTTGCCTGCTTCTATATCTAATGACCATGGGAAATCTATGGAAAGACTTAGATATAGGGAAAAATCCACCTGAAGAGGTATACGCAGTGGTAGAGTGTGTCAAAGGTGAGCGGAATAAATATGAATACGAGAAGGACTCTTCGGCCATTTTTCTTGATCGGGTATTACACTCAAATGTACACTACCCAGGGGATTATGGATTTATTCCAAAAACTTGGTATGAAGATGAAGATCCACTAGACATACTGGTGTTAGTAGAAGATCATACATTCCCAGGGTGTGTCGTTAGTGCACGACCGGTTGCATTGATGAAAATGGATGACAGTGGGGAAATAGATGACAAGGTGATAGCAGTTCCAGTAGATGATCCCCGTTTTGACCATATAGAAGACATCGGAGACATCCCAAAGCAGATACAAGATGAGATAGATGAATTCTTTAAAACGTATAAAAATCTTGAGCCGGGGAAGACTGTCAAGGTATTAGGATGGGAAGGTAAATCGTCGGCTATTGAAGCCATTAATAAAGGAATTGGACTATATTTGGAGAAATTTAGTTGAAAAAGACAGGGTTTTTCAAAGTCGAGATATACCTAAGTAGACGAGAACATTAGGTTTATGGGATTATTTGACCGTTTGCGCAGAGAAGATGGCCCAAGGGTAGCATTTATTGGGATTGATGGCGTCCCGCATTCTCTTGTAGTGGAGAATCCGGACGTGTTTCAGAATCTAACAGCCATCTCGAGGCAAGGGTCTTCAGGTTCGATTAGAAGTATAGTCCCTCCAGAGTCTAGTGCCTGCTGGCCTAGCATCACGACCGGAAAGAATCCAGGATCGACAGGGGTCTATGGGTTCCAGGAAAGGAAGATTGGAAGTCACGAGACATATATTCCAATGGGGGAGGATGTGAAGTCCAAGCGTGTGTGGGAATTGATTGCAGAAATGGGAAAAAAGGCAACCGTGATGAATGTTCCTGTAACATATCCCCCAAGGGGTGGAGTGCAACGGATGGTTTCTGGTTTTTTGTCTACTTCAGTGGAGAGTGCAGCAAAACCACAAGAGGTAAAAGAATATTTAATGTCGATGGGATATAGAATTGATGTTGATTCGAGATTGGGTCATGAAGAAGATAAAACAGCATTTTTACAGGATGCTTTGTTTACGCTGGAGAAGCGTTTTGAAGCGTTCGAGTATTTTATTGAAAAGGATGATTGGGATCTATTTTTTGGAGTGTTCATGACGACAGATCGGGTGAACCACTTTTTATATGGAGATTATAAGCAAGGGGGAGAATATTTTGAAGAATTTCTTGGATTTTATAGAATATTGGATGAATACATAGGCAAACTGAAAGAAATGTTAGCAGAAGATGTAACAATGATGATAGCTTCTGATCATGGTTTTACGGAATTGATATATGAATTCCATGCGAATGAGTGGCTTCAGAGATTAGGTTGGGTAAAATATAGAGAAAATAGGAAAAATAACTTGGAGGATGTTTCTTTGGGGTCCAAAGCATACTCACTGATACCGGGTAGATTTTATATAAATTTGAAAGGCAGAGAGCCAAATGGCGAGATTAAGCTAGAAGATTATGAAAATGTACGTGAAGAACTGAAAGAAATGTTACTAGAGGTAGAAGGACCAGAAGGGGGAAAGGTCATAAAAAGTGTTGAAAAAAGTGAAGAGGTTTTTACAGGAGACCATGTGGGAATTGCTCCGGATTTGGTGGCACTGCCGAATGATGGTTTTGATCTGAAAGCGGGTTTTGGAGAAAGGGAAGATGTGTTTGGAAAAGGGCCTAGAAATGGCATGCATACGTTTGAAAATGCGTTATTGATCATAGATAGACCCGGAATGGTAATAGAGGGGTCAAATTTATATAACATAGCCCCAACAATCTTGGGATTAATGGGAATAGAGCATGATCCAGCCGTGTTTGATGGAGAAAGTTTAATCTAGTAGGGTGAGAATGGAAGGATAAGTACGCAAGAAACTCTTTGTATTAGAGAAAATACCACATGATTAGAGAAGTTTTTATAAATTTAACGTCGTCCGTCCTGCAAAATTTCACCACTGTAGCTGAATTAGTATATGAAACAGCAGGGATAGAGATCATAGTTGCTATAATGGCTGTTGTGGCCCTATTGATAATCTTATTAGTTAAGTATATAGGAAAACGTCCCAATGGTCGGGTTTTGAAAAAGAAACTCAGTACACTAGAAAGAATTGTAATACTAACTCATTCCAATCCAGATCCTGATGCGATGGCTTCTGCGATAGGAATTGCGCATATAGCAGAATCCATGGGGGTTGCGACGACGATACAATATCCAGGAGAAATAAGGCACCAAGAAAATAGGGCATTTAAAACGGTGTTGGGGACTTCAATGGAGAAAATAGAATCTGACGAAGATATAGCAGGAGGGGCTATTTTTCTAGTGGATCACAATGTTGCAAGAGGATTTCCGGGGGCAGAAAAGCTGATACCATACGCCGTGATAGACCACCACCCCGGAGAGGGGAAGGGCGTGGGATTTACAGATATCCGTCCGGAGTATGGATCATGCTCTTCCATCGTTACAGAATATTTTTCAGACTTAGGAGCAGTAGCAGGGAGAATTATCCAACCCAAAATAGGTAGAATTGACCTTCCAAGGAGAGTTGCCACGGGGTTATTATTTGGAATATTAACAGATACGAAGAATTTTACGAAAGGTGCATCAGAAGCGGAGTTTGCTGCAAGTGCTTATCTTTACGAGGGGATTGATGAGGATAGTTTGGATAGGATAGCAAATCCAGAAATAGATGCAGAAGTGCTTGATATTATTGCATCTTCTATTCTAAAACGAGAGTCAAGAGGTCCATTTGTGATTAGTAATGTAGGAGAGGTGTCTAACGTGGATGCGTTATCCCAAGCGGCAGATGAATTGCTAGGGCTAGAGGGAACCACAGCCGTGGTGGTGTATGGATACAAGGGTACTACAACACATATTAAAGGTAGATCTAGAGACGACCGAGTTCACATGGGAGATACATTACAGGCTGCCCTTGTTGATATACCAGAGGCAGATGCAGGGGGAAAACCCAAAGCGGGTGCCGGTCAAATAACGGCAAAGACGAAAAAGCAGAATCGTGAATATTGCAAGGAGCTTCCAGAACGTTTGTTCACTGCGATGACCGGCGAAATGCAATAATAAGTCGAGTAAGTTTTGTGGTACCAGACTAAAGTGAGAACAATTAATGGACTATGTTCCGGGTGAGGTAACTACACTTCATAAACTAACTGAAAAAAATCCAGAATGTTCAATGGAGGACGTGGTGGTGGTGGTCCCGATGTTGGAAAGGGATTTTCGCTTGGATGCGACCGAATGGACCTTCTCGGAAATAGAACGTATTGGACCTGAAAAGGTAATTGTGGCATTGCGATGCGAGGAGCAAAGTGTGAGAGACATAGAGGAGTGGTTGAATGAATTTAATCTAGATGTGAAGATGCTTTGGTGTAATGGAAATCGAATGACAGAAACGTTGAGGAAGAAAGGATTAGAGGGGAGAAATGGAAAGGGCCATGATATTTGGCTCGCTCTTGGATTGGCTAGTGAATATGGAGAATTCATAGTATGCCATGATGTTGACAGGAAAACATATGTGGGAGAGGATATTTCTAGGCTACTTTTCCCCTTAACTGAAGGAAATAAATTTGTGAAAGGATATTATGCTAGAATAGAAAATGACAGATTATATGGTCGTCTTTGTAGATTGTTTTATGCACCTCTGGTAAGGTCTCTTAGAGACCTATATGATACTCCAATTTTAAGATATCTAGATGTATTTAGATACGGATTATCAGGGGAGTTTGGCATCAGATCTCAAGAGATAAAGAGAATCAAAATGGAACGGGGTTTTGGTCTGGAAGTGGGACTTCTAGGAGAAGCCTTTAATTTTGCGGGTTTTGAGTCCACAGCCCAGGTAGATTTGGGCATATACGAACATTTTCACAGAGAAAAAAGTGGTCCAAATGGGTTAGCTGAAATGAGTCTAGAAGTGAGTGACGCATTGTTCGGCATACTTCGAAGAGAGGGGGTGAAAGTGAAATATGACGTGGCTCGTAAGGCGTATGAATCTATGGCAAGTGAATTTATTCGCCAATATGAATTGGATGCGAAATTCAATGGGTTGGAGTATGATGCGCAAGAGGAATGTGCCCAGGTTGAAGAATACAAAGAGTCGATTAAGGCCCCAAGGGGGGATACTCGAATAGCATCTTGGGAAGAGCTTGGAATACAAATGAAAGATATAAAAAGAGCATCCTTAGAAGATGTGGATTTGAGTGGGGAGTAAAAGGATTGAAAAATGGACCCAACACTAGATGAGCTTGTAGGTGCGGTGGATTTGTTCGGAGGTTTGTCGCGGGAAGAATTGATAGGAGGGTTCCAAGATATTGGCGCCCGGATGGGTGATGGTGTAGATATCAAGGGGTTGAACTTTCGTATTGACGAGGCTATTGAAAAATATTATCTAGTAGAATTGGTGGATCAGGGGCTACTGGTGGCGGGCCCATCTGCTTTGCCCGAGCTTCCAGAAGGTGGGGAAGATTTACCTCACCTTATTTTAGTGGGAGAACGGGAGATAAATAGAGAAGAAGTGGAAAAAAGTGTTGTGGAAAGGATAGGCAAAGAAGTTGAAATAGCGATTTTTGAAAAAGATAGAAATCAGATAGAAAGTTTGCTAAATGTGTGTTACGATTTAGAGATTTGGGCAGGGGTAGACGTTGATGGTATTCGAAAGAAACTGGAAAGAATAATAGACAATAGGGGAAATATTGAGGAATGATTCGGGGAAATGGATACTGAAAAAATAAGTCGCGCGGTGCCGAAGGGGCTGGGAGTAAAAGGAAATTCAAGGGCTGCAGTAGTTGTTCCATTAATTTTAGGAGAGAAAAAAGAAGAGATACTATTTACAAAGAGAACCGATTGGCTTGATGAACATCCGGGGCAAATGAGTTTTCCAGGGGGAAGGTATGAGCAGAAAGATAAAATATTAAAAAGAACAGCAATCCGGGAAGCGGGAGAAGAGATAGGTATACAGGCACATGAAATCGAGTTTATTGGCCAGCTCAATGAATGCGAAACGATTACAAAATACACTATAACCCCATTTGTTGCAAGGATACCAGATAGAGAATATGATAGGAATGAGGAAGAAGTTGCAGAGATCGTGAGATATCCAATTGAAGCTTTAATTGCCGGAGATTGTTTTGAATGGAAGGAACACACAAATGGTAAAGAAACTATATTGCTGCCTTATTTCTACATAGAAGAAGACACCATATGGGGAGCTACAGCACGTATTTTGGTTCAGCTACTAGAAATTACAACGGAATGGAAATATTAGAGCTTCGAACGGCTGATGGAAAATAAAATAGAAGATCCTAACAGCAATGCAACTATGAGCCCTACAAACGCTAACCCATAACTACCATAATATGCGGCTACTATGCCAACATAGGTAGATCCAAAACTACCAACTCCGGTGTAGATTGTTTTAAGAGCGCCGAAATCGCCTCCCACCGTGTCCTCGGGGAAAAGTTCGAATAGATAGGATTGCATTACAGGGGGAAATGCCCAGGTTCCAAGTGCATATACAATGATTCCAAAAATTACCAAAGCGGGTGACTCGAAAAGGAGGAGTATGATTAGGCCGATGGCACCGATGAAGAGTGCAGCTATTGTGACATACATTCTTGAAAATCTATCCCCGATGAATCCACCAAGTAGGGTGGAAGGAACACCGACGAGGAATAATGTTGCAAATCCGATACTTGTAAGGGTAGTTGAGAATCCACGTTCGATTAATAAGAAAGTGGGAAGAAAAGAGGAAAATGCTTGGCTAGTTATGGCAAAGAAAATATAAGCAATTAGAATTAGTCTAATTTTTTTATTACGGAATACACGAGAGCCAGTGCTTCCGAGGTCCAAGCTTACTCGACTGAATTTATAGGGTTCTTTACTCCATTTATGTAATAAGAAAATTACACATATTAGCAGTAGTATTACAGGGAAAAATGCTTCTCTCCAAAATGGCCCTCCAAGTATTGCTACCCCACCGAGAGCTACTCCACCAAATAACGCTGCAACGGCGCTTCCGGTCCTTCCAGAAGCAACTTGAATTCCAAATGCCTGACCACGTTTTTTCGAATAAAAATCAGAAAGAAGGGCACGTGTGGGGCAGAAATATCCACCAGCCCCCACGCCGAGAAGAGCGCCTGCGGCAAGGAATTGGAGATATGATTGTGTTTGGGTTAAGAGGGCAAGTCCAAGAACCAATGCACATAGGCTAAATACTAGAACTGTTTTTCTGGATAATTGATCTGAAAATCGTCCCCCGGGATACTGTGCTATAGAATAGAATAACCAAACGACTGTTAGGGCAAACCCTGCTTTGTCAGGAGTCAATGATAGTTCAATAGAGATTAGAGGAAGTAGAGCGGGGAGGAGGGATCTCCCAGACATTATCATGAGCCATCCGAATGCTAATAGAAGAGAGATTTTACCAGTATAACCTCGAAGAAGAGATTCCTCAGGGACATTAGTAGAATCTATAGACACGACTGAATTTTGGAGGGGATTTGACTTGATGTTTACTAGATGGGGATTTGAGGGATATGAGAGGACATATAGTCTATGGAAAACAACATAAATAACATGGATATAAAAGATTTTCGCGGTGTAATGGGGAATTTCATTGCGGGTGTAACGGTAGTGACACTGCCAGGAGATCCTCCGCATGGGATTACTGTTAATTCGTTTACTAGTGTATCTCTAGAGCCAACCTTGATATCAATTTGTCTTGACCATAATTCAGAGGCTTATAAAAGATTAAAAGAAGGTATGAATGACACTTTTTGTATCAATATACTTGCAGCGGATCAAAAATGGATTGGGGAGTATTTTGCGAACATGGGAGAAGCTGAAGAAAATCCATTTGAGGAGAGTATCACGAAAGTATTGCCAACAGGATCGTTGTATTTTGAAAATTCGATTGCATATGTAGATTGTTCACTATATGATAATGTCGAAGAGGGAGATCACACAGTATATATGGGTAAAGTAAAAGATGCGAAACTTCTACGATCGGAGGCGGAAGTGCTGACCTATTTTAGGGGAAAATGGGGAAGCGTATAGATTTGTGTAGAGAATAGAGGGGAGATACTAAACGAATCGGAATGTTTCAAGATTTTTGGGAGCGAATGTTCTTATATTAAACTGGCGGTAAAGGGCAGATGAGAGATCCCGAGTGGATCTTTCGTCTCCATGCACACATAGAACTTTTTCGGGGCGAGGGTGCATTGACTTGACAAAATCTAAAAGTCCTTGGCGGTCGGCGTGTCCAGAAAATCCATCAACAGTCTCAACATTGAACTTTAATTTGAGTGTTCTCGTTCGTCCTCCAGAACCAGAAACTGGGATTTCTTCCCAGCCAGATTGAATTCTACGTCCGAGCGTTCCGTGTGCCTGATATCCAACAAAGATAAGCGTATTGTCAGGATCGTTGCCTAAATGCTCTAACCAAGACATAATCGGACCTCCGGTTATCATCCCACTTGTAGATATGATAACGCAGGGACCTTCATCTTTGATTTCCTGACGTTGTTCATCTCCACGTTCTATGTGATGAAATTGAGGTGCAAGGAATGGATTCTCATCGTCGTAGAAAATTCGCTTTCTTAGATCGTCTCGAAGATATTCAGGATAGGCGGCATGTATGGCTGTTGCTTCCCAAATCATTCCATCAAGATAAACAGGGAGCTCAGAGAGTTCTCCTGTTCGCATTGCCTCCTCCAATACTAGCATAATCTCTTGAGATCGTCCCACCGCAAAGGCGGGAATGATGACTTTTCCTCCGTTTTCCGTGGTTGTTTTGACTATTTCAATAAGATTTTGTTCGGCTTGTTTTTGATCAGTTTGATAATCATTCCTCCCACCGTAAGTAGATTCAAGTATCAGAGTTTCGACCCGTGGGAAATCGGTTACGGCTCCATTGAATAAACGGGTTCCACGGTAGTGTATGTCCCCTGAAAAACATATGTTATATAGGCCATCCCCAATATGGAAATGGGCTATCGAAGATCCCAGAATATGTCCGGCATTGTGCAAAGTTACTTTTATATCAGGTGCGATATCAGTGACACTTCCATAGGGGATGGTGATTGTGTGTTTTATCGCTTCCCGGATCATTTCGGACGTGTAAGGAGGCGTCCTGCCTTCTTGGGCAGCAACATCTAGATAATCAAGAGTGAGGAGACCCATGAGGTCTCGAGTGGGTTCTGTGGCGTAAATTGGACCATCGTATCCATAACGGAAAAGAAGAGGTATGAAAGCAGAATGATCGAGATGTGCGTGAGTGAGGACTACTGCATCTATAGAGTTCGCTCCAGCTCCAAGAGCTTCTGATACGTGGAGATATGGAAACTCATCTTCAGATCCTGGTTTGTCACCACAATCGATTAAAATTCGTGTCTCGGGTGTGGAAAGTAAAAAACTAGCTCGTCCAACTTCTTGGCAGCATCCCAGAGTGGTCAATCTGACCCATTTATCAGAGGATTTTTTAGGTCTGTGAATATGGCGCCCTACTCTTTCAAGAATGGATCTTCGTTCTTTTCTCTGTTGTTTTAGGAAATTTCTAACGTTAGAAACTACAGTGGAATCGATAGGAGGGGCTCGCACAACATCTGGCGTCCATCCGATTTGTTGTGTTATTTCGCGCATAGTAGACCCATGTCTTCCAATGACCATTCCAGGCCTAGTTGCTTCAATTAAAACTTCTCCAGTATCTTCATGGAAATCAAGGCTAGTCACGTTGGCTTCTTTGGGTATGATTTTATGAATAATTTCTTCTGTTTGTTTAGGGGGAAGAAGGGAGTCCAAATCAGGACGGATTGTGATTCTTTTTTGGAGACTACTGGCAAGGGTTCGAACAATATCACCACTTTCGGCGAATTTTTTGGGATCTGAGGTATATACGACTAGCTCAGGTCCTTCATAATTGACCGAGGAAATGGAAAGGTTTTCGGGTAATATATCAAGAATTTTTTCGTGGATGGATTCTAGTTTTTTATCTACTTCATTCATTGCTATGAAATCTTTCAGGGGAATCTTGGACATCTTGAGCACTGTGGTAAGTAGCCCTCTAGAAAACCAAAGATAGAATATTACCCAACATAGGAGACGGGTAAAATCCGCTGGTATGTTTACACCGGGTGATTATAAAAACTTTTTCAACAGAGGAGAACAGAAAAATCGGAAAGGGTTACTCTTATGAGGTAGAAAGAGTGTCTATGAGAGGCGAACAGGAGCTTGGTATTTCCAATTCTAAAAATGAAAGTCCAGGAGAATGGTATGCAGAAGTTGTCAAGAAAGCCGAGATTGCTGATTACTCCCCAGTAGGAGGATTTATTATTGTACGTCCAAGGGGAATCTCCCTATGGGAATCGATCCGTTTTCATTTAGATTCATGGTTTCGAGAAACCGGAGTTGAAAATGCCTATTTCCCGGTTTTGATTCCCGAGAAATATCTTGAGCGTGAAAAAGAAATTATCGCGGGTTTTGATCCGGAAGTGGCGTGGGTCACACATGGGGGGGAAGAAGAATTAGGAGAAAGACTTGCTGTTCGCCCTACTTCTGAATCTATTATTGCCCCATTTATGGCGCGCTGGGTAAGAAGTCATAGAGATCTTCCACTCAGATTGAATCAGTGGTGTTCGGTGGTGAGATGGGAGGCCACAGAAACCAAACCATTCTTTAGAACGAAAGAATTTCTTTGGCAAGAAGGGCATACTGCGCACAAAAATCGAGATGATGCATGGGCAGAAACCATTCAGCGATTGGATCAATATGAAAGACTATATCGAGAAATATTGGCCATTCCCGTACTGAAGGGGAGAAAACCAGAACATGACAAATTCCCAGGGGCAGAAACGACCAGTACAGTGGAGGCTTTAATGCCAGATGGGAAATCAGTTCAAGGGGGAACAAGTCACTACCTAGGGACAACTTTTTCAAAGGCTTTTGAAATCGGATATGTGGATGAAAATGAAGAGAATCAGCTTGTTCATACAACGTCGTGGGGGCTTTCCTGGAGAGCGATAGGAGCACTCATAATGACACATTCGGACGACCAGGGTTTGGTACTTCCACCTGCCATTGCCCCGGAGCAAATAGTTATTGTCCCCATTTGGAAAGGCGATAAACGGGAAGAAGTTATGGAATATGCTAGAGAAATTCAAAAAGCATTGTCAGAATTCAGGGTCCAATTGGATGACAGAGATGAGAAAAATCCGGGTTTCAAATTTAATGAATGGGAATTAAAAGGGGTACCAATAAGAATTGAAATTGGTCCGAAAGAGGTAGAAAATAGAACAATAACATTGGTACATAGACCGGATGGAGAACGCCATTTGATTGAGATAGAAGGTGTCGAAGATGCGATGAGATCCCACCTTGAGAAAATCTATGAGAAATTATACCAACGTGCTTTTGATAGCCTCCAAGAGAACATTCACGAAGTGTCAAACGAAGTAGAGCTTGTAGATAAATTGACTAGTCAAGGGGGATATGCAAAAACGCCGTGGTGTGGGGAAGAGGGGTGTGAAGAAACAGTTAAGGAAAAAATTGCAGCGAGTATTGTTATGATACCGTCGGAAATGGAGGGGAAGGTGCAAAAAGGAGATTTATGTTCGGTGTGTGGAAGTGATGCGAAAGAAATTGTTTATTTTGCTAAAAAATATTAATATTCTGATAAAAGATATAATGTCATTAATTATGTTAATGTGATACACATATACATATATAATCATAGGAATAGAATTATATAGAAAGGCAGGTATTATTTGTATATGGTGGCCAATTTAGCGAGGAGCTGTGAGCCCGCTCTGCTGATAAATCCAAAAGAAGAAAGATCGAGTTGCGGAGTGGGGGCTGTTATGGATCTAGGAGGGAGGAGGCGGCACTCTGTGGTCGAAATGGGAATGGAAGTGCTATCCAATATGATACATAGGGGCGCTATTGGGATAGAAAAAGATGCAGGGGATGGTGCAGGGATAATGTTGCAGGTCCCGCATGAGTTCTTTAAACAAGTGATTCCTATCGAAATTCCAAGTCAGTATGGAACTGGATTGGTCTTTTTTCCACAGGAGGGGAAGGAAATAATAAATTTGAAAAACATAATTGAGGAGAAACTATCAGAGCAGGGACTAGAAGTGAGATATTGGAGAGGTGTCCCAACGGACAATCGAATTCTCCCACAAACAGTAAGGGATTCTGAACCAGCAATATTCCAGCCATTTGTTGTAGGAAAAGGGCACACGGATGAAGAGTTCGACAGGAGATTATATATAGGACGTAGGATGATTGAAAAAGAAATCCAAATGTCGAACATAAAAGGAAAAGAGAGCTTTTGGATTTGTTCCCTTGATCGAAGAATAATCGTGTACAAAGGATTGCTTAGGGGGAATCAGATAGATGAGTATTACAAAGACCTCAAAGATGAGAATTTAAAAACTAGTTTTGCCCTCATTCATATTCGGTTTTCAACTAACACTAGTAGCTCTTGGAATTTGGCCCACCCATATCGTAGATTAATTCACAATGGGGAATTCAACACCATTAAGGGAAATGTAAATTGGATGAATGCCAGAGAAGCTGATTTGGAACATCCTGAATTTGGAGAACGTATAGAGGGATTAAAGCCAATAATTGCGGATAGAAATCAATCAGATAGTGCTTCATTAGATAATGTTCTAGAATTATTATTAGCTACAGGGAGGGGTTTGCCTCATGCGTTGAGAATGTTAATTCCAGACGCCTGGCAAGAGGATGCGAATTTAGTAGATGAAGAACGGAAAGACTGGTATAAGTTTCATGCATCGTTAGTAGAACCATGGGACGGTCCATCGCTAGTTATTGCAACAGATGGGGAACGGGTAGGTGCGATTCTCGATAGAAATGGGTTGAGGCCTTGTAGATATGATGTGACTTCAGATAATATACTTGTCATGGCAAGTGAGGCGGGTGTTTTGGATATGCCTCCAGAAAAAATAATCAGAAGAGGTCGACTAGGACCGGGGCAACTATTTTTAGCAGAGCCGGGTAAAGGCATATATTCTGAAGAGGAAATATTAAAAGAATTTTCAGATTCAAAATATAAAAAATGGGTAGAATCTAAGCAGATTAGATTAGAAGAGTTGGTAGAAAGAAGTACAAAACCGAGAGGATCAATTAAGGAACTAAGATCGTATCAAGCTGCGTTTGGGTATACATACGATGAATTAGACCGGCTGATCAAACCCATGCTCGAAACGGGGAAGGATCCTGTTGGATCCATGGGGGACGATACACCATTGGCGATTTTATCAGAGTTTAATCGGCCTTTATCTAGCTACTTTAGGCAATTATTTGCCCAGGTGACAAACCCCCCTGTGGACAATATAAGAGAGAGTTTAGTCTTTAGTTTAGAAACTAGAATTGGGCATAAACGAAATATATTGGAGGAATCAGAAGATCATGCGAAGCAATTGGTTTTGAAGAGTCCCATATTGACAGATGGGGATGTAAACACCATTCTACACGGAGGGCACAGCCTGAAAGTGGGGACTGTCGAGATTACATATGATGGAGAAGACCTAGAGAAATCGCTTGAAAGCATTCGAGGAGAATGTGTAGAAAAAGTAAAAACGGGAGTGGAAATTCTTGTATTAACAGATAGAAATGTAGATAAAAATAAATTTCCCATACCAAGTTTACTAGCTGTAAGTAGTGTACATCATCACTTGGTTCGGGAGGGATTACGCACGCGTGTTGGGATTGTGGTGGAGTCAGGAGATCCTAGAACCGTTCACCAGATGGCCACACTGATAGGTCATGGGGCAGGAGCAATTAATCCGTATTTGGCTTATCAGACAATAGAAAGTATAGTGGATGGGTCAGAGGGATGTAGTGTAGACGAATCAATTGAAGCGTACATAAAAGCTTTAGAAGAAGGACTGCTCAAAGTTATGTCTAAGATAGGAATTTCAACTATTGAGAGTTACAAGGGGGCTCAAACTTTTGAATCAATTGGGTTAAATTCTAAGTTAATAGATGAACATTTCACAGGTACTGCGAATAGGATTGAAGGAATTGGGATAAAAGAAATTGAAGGACAAATAAGGGAAAGGCACCAGGCAGGGTTTAGTAGTGGATTGGATCTGGAAAGACAAGGGGAATTTGAATTTCGAACGACTGGAATTCATCATCAATGGAACCCAAAAACTATTTCCAGCTTACAACAAGCTGTCCGAACGGGAGAATATGCAAAATATCAAGAATTTGCAGAACTCATTAATGAACAGAACGGGAACTTTCAAACATTGAGAGGGCTTTTGGAATTCAAGCCAAATAAGGAACCGGTTTTGATTGAAGAAGTGGAATCAGTAGCATCCATTGTGCAAAGATTTTCATCTGCTGCCATGTCACTTGGTAGTCTGTCCGAAGAAGCACATGAAAATACGGCGATTGGAATGAATCGAATAGGGGGAAAATCAAATACTGGTGAGGGGGGAGAACCCCCAGAACGTTTTGGTACGGAAAGAGGATGTTCGGTGAAACAAGTTGCATCAGGGAGATTTGGAGTTACTTCATACTATTTGGCTTCCGCAAATGAGTTGCAGATAAAAATGGCCCAAGGATCAAAGCCAGGAGAAGGTGGACAATTGCCGGGTCACAAAGTGAATGAGATGATCGCGAGGGTTCGTCGGTCTGTTCCAGGAGTTGGGCTGATATCACCGCCACCCCAACACGACATATACTCAATTGAAGATTTGAAGCAGCTCATATATGATCTGAAATGTTCTAACCCAAAAGCAGACATAAATGTTAAATTGGTTGCGGAGGCCGGGATAGGTCAGATAGCTGCAGGAGTGGCAAAGGCAAATGCGGATGTGATACATATTTCAGGGCATTCGGGAGGTACGGGTGCGAGTCCTAAAACATCGATAAAACATGCAGGATCTCCGTGGGAATTGGGGTTGTCTGAAGCCAATCAAATGCTCTGTGCTACGGGATTGAGATCTAGAGTAAAACTTGCAGTAGATGGAGGAATAAAAACGGGGCGGGATGTTGCCATAGCAGCCATGCTGGGTGCAGAAGAATATGTGTTTGGTACCGGTGGTCTGGTCGCAGGTGGATGTGTAATGGCGCGTCAATGTCACAATAATACTTGCCCAGTTGGAATTGCAACGCAAGATCCAAAACTTCGTGATCGTTTCAAGGGAGAACCAGAACACGTGATGAACTATATGGAATTTATTGCACGGGATTTACGGGAGATTATGGCATCTCTTGGGTTTAGAAAAATGGAGGAGATGATAGGGAGGGCGAATCTATTACAGCAACGGGAAGTGGATAGGGGCTTTAAAGCTGAAACTCTTGATTTGTCTCCGTTAATCGCTAGAATAACTGGAACGGATAGATACAAGACACGTCAACAAACTCATTTGGTAGAGAATTCAATTGATTGGGAGGTCATAGAGAAATGCGAAGGGGCAATATCCAAAAAAGAATCGGTAGAAATAGGTGATTTGGATCTAAAAACTTCGAATCGGGCTTTTGGAACTATTCTGTCGAATAGAATCTCGAAAATGCATGGAGAAGGGGGCCTACCAGAGGATACCATAATAATTAAATCGAGAGGAACAGCAGGGCAGAGTTTCGGTGCATTTCTAGCTCGGGGAATAACAATCTTAATGGAAGGGATAGGAAATGACTATGTGGGGAAGGGATTATCAGGAGGGAAAATTGCAATTAGGACTCCCGGAAATTCAGGGTTCGTTGCGGAAGAAAATACCATCATAGGAAATGTGGCACTGTACGGAGCTACGGAGGGTGAGTTGTACGTAAATGGTCTTGCTGGGGAAAGATTTGCAGTGAGGAATTCAGGGGCAAAAGCAGTGGTTGAGGGGGTCGGGGATCACGGGTGCGAGTATATGACAGGGGGTGTCGTTGTAGTACTAGGAGAAACTGGAAAGAATTTTGCCGCGGGGATGTCGGGAGGAATTGCGTATGTGTATGATCCAGAGGCACGATTGAATAAGTATTGTAATTCAGAGATTTGTGATATCGCAGTGGTGTTAGAAGAATCGGATGAAAAAATGATAAAACGTCTGTTGCAAAATCATGTGGCATATACAGAATCAAGGCTAGCAAAGAGTATACTAGAAGCCTGGGAAAATGAACGCAGGTCTTTTGTCAAAGTTATGCCCGAAGCTTATTTGGAAGCTATTGGAAAATGGCCGGATGCAGATGTTAGAAAAACACTCCCAGTTGCCGTGGCAGATGCTGCGTAGTAAAATACTCAATACGTAAATAGTTGAGTGATACAAGTAAAGTTAATATAGGACCTGGATATGACGAATACAGTTACCTGGAAGCAGCTCCCTCGAATAGTCTCACTAGGAGAGGGGGTTTTATCAGAAATGGCCCCCATAGTGAAAGAACTTCGTTTATCAGGAGATCCTTTGATAATCACTACTAAAACTCCAAAAATGGTTGCAGGTTCAGAGATTGTAGGAGATTTTGAGGAGAGGGGATATAGTCCCAAGATGGTTGTGGTAAAATCAGAAGGAATGAAAGAAGTCGAGAGAGTCATACGAGAGCTAAACAAAGATGATTTTGGCTTTGTGATAGGGGTAGGAGGTGGAAAGCCAATAGATATTGCAAAAATAGCCAGTGGGGAGCTTCACAAAGAATTTATTTCAGTTCCTACAGTGGCTAGTCATGATGGGATTGCAAGTAGCAGGGCTTCAATACCAGATGGGGAAGTGCAACATAGCATTACTGCAAAACCTCCAATTGCAATCATAGCAGATACAAAAGTTATAGTGGGTTCGCCCTGGAAACTAACCAGTGCAGGATGCGCAGATATAATATCTAATTTCACTGCAGTGAAGGACTGGAAGTTGGCGAAACTGCAGGGGGAAACTGAATATTCAGAATACGCAGCTGCATTATCCGAGATGACAGCGGAGATGCTTATTCAGAATGTGGATTTAATTCTGAAGAAATCGGAGAAGTCAATTTTTATCGTAATGAAAGCACTTGTGTCATCAGGAGTTGCAATGAGTATTGCAGGTAGTTCCCACCCGGCGAGTGGGGGAGAACATTTGTTTAGTCACCAACTGAATCGAGTAGCGGAGGGGGAGAGACTTCATGGGCATCAAGTGGGGGTAGGGACCATATTGACTGAATATCTCCACTCTGGAGAATCGGGAGAATGGGGAAAAATAAAAGATACGCTGAAAAAATTAGAGTGCCCAACGACTGCCGAGGAACTAGGGGTCACAAGAGAAAATATCATTAAGGCCCTATCGACCGCGCACGAAATACGAGATAGACATACAATATTAGGGAAGGGTATTGGGGAAAAAGACGCAGAGATAGTAGCAGAAAAAACAGGAGTTATTTAACGGAGAATACAGATCGATGGTTATTTTTGAGTTCGATCTTCAATAAATATACATGCGAGTCGCAATTGTAGAGCGGCGGACTATCCACAAAGAAGGGGGGAGTTCTGCAAAAAGATTGCACACGGTGGCAGAATTGCTTGCTATAAAAGGGCATGCAGTTAGTTTTTATTGTCTTAAGTGGTGGGAAGAGGAAGATAGGGAGAAAATACACAATGGGGTGAGATATTACGCAGTATCAGAGAATATAGAAGATGTTGAATGGAGATTTGCAGCACAACTACCCTCAAAAATTAAAGAATATGAACCAGATGTGATAATTGCAGATGGGACAGAACGGGCAGTGGTAATGGGATCAAAATTTACGTGTCTATTTTTGAGAAAACCACTTATATTGGATTTCTACAAACAAATTAAAATTGGAAAAGGAAGTAAGAGAAAATCTGAACTCATTATGGGTTTAGCAGATCTAGTAGTAGTCCCATCGGAAATGATTCAAACGAGTGTGATAGAGGCGGGGTGTGAGGAGAAACTGATTGAAAAGCTACCAAACCCAATCAAGATCAAACCCATAAAGGATACAAAGAAAGAGAAGGTCGCAGATATTATTTACTCCAAAGTATTGGATAAAAATTGCAACTTGGAGACTTTTTTGTTGGCCCTAGCAGAGCTTCGTGATGTGAAATGGAAAGCTGCAATAATTGGAGAGGGTGAGATGAAGGAATTTTATGAGAGGCAAATAAAAGATTTAAGGATTTCACGCAGGGTAGAATTTTTGGGGGAAGTTCCCACAGAAAGGAAAATAGCAATTTTCAAGGGGGCACATGTTTGTGTGCACACGGCGGTGAAGAGTGGATTTCCCAAGGATTTTTTACTAGCTCTTGCTTGCGGGTGTGTGGGGATTGCAGAATATCACGAGAATTCTAGTGCTCATGAATTAATAAGACCTAGAGAAAGGGGGTTTAGAATAACAGAAGGGGAAGTGTTGCATCAGACTATTAGAGAAGCTGCAAAATTACCTAGAAAAGAAATTGAAGATGGGTATTTTGGATATAGTGAAAAAAATTTTATAGAGAAATATATAGGACTCATTGAGAATGCAAAAAGAGTTAAATCGAGTGGATTGGTTAGAGATCAATCGGATATGGGAGTTCTTTAAGCGCCTCTGCAACTCGAATGGCATCAAGATTTTGCGAAACGTCGTGGGCTCGAATTATGTTGGCGCCGTTGCAAACTGCCATAGCAGTAGTTGCAATAGTAGCAGATAAACGATTATGTTGAGTGAGTTTAAGAGAAGAAAATAGAGACTTGTGGGAGTGACCTACGAGGATGGGGCAGCCTAGAGTTTTGAATTCGTCTAAACGGCGAAGGATTTCAAAATTTTGTAAGGGTGTTTTTCCAAAACCAATTCCGGGATCAATGATTATTTTTGAACGGTCTAGCCCCGCATTTTCAGTTCGGATGATTAGATTGGAAAGATGAGATATGATTTCTTCGACAACATCGTTGTAATTTATGATGCAAGTGGGATCTACTGGTGTATTGATGCTATGTGTTAAAACAATAGGCACATCAAAATCGGATGCGATGAAACGCATTTGAGGATCCGAAAGGCCAGAAACGTCGTTGATTATATTTGCGCCTGCGTTTATTGCAGCCTCGGCTACATTGGCTTTTCTTGTATCAACAGAGAGGAGCACGTTTGATTTGGATAGTTTCTTAATGGCAGGTAAGATTCTATTTAATTCTGTTTTGGAAGAAATAGGAACTGCACCGGGTCGAGTGCTTTCACCACCTATATCGATGATGTTTGCTCCAGATTCAACCATGGAAATTGCGTGAGTTATTGCTTGATCTTTCGTGCGATAGTTTCCACCATCATAGAAGCTATCAGGGGTGAGGTTTAAAATTCCCATCAAAATAGTACTATTTTCCCAGGGGAATCCATTGGATTTGATAGGTACATTTTGAGAGTCAATCACAGAGGAAAGTTGAGAAACAAGGGTGGGGAAATGAAATTTTCCATCTTCAATTATATTAAGTAAAGATTTGAATTGAGAGGGAGAACCAGAAAGGATTATATCAGTTAATTCTTCCTCAAGTTTATCGAAGAGGAATATTTCGGAGGAGCCTCCAAGTTTTAGGAATTCTTTCTGGATTTGTCTAGCATATACAGGATAAGTTTTTGTTTTTAGGGAATATGAAGAAGAAGATTGTGTTGCTTTTTTGATTACATGATTTTCCCACTTTTGACGGGCTTCACGTATTGTGTATAAAGATCCAGTTACAAGGATACAATCCACTTCATTTGAAGAAGATATAGCCTGATTCAGGGCTACATCAATAGAAGGAGAGGATATTGCAGGATATCCATTCTTTGTGAATAGATCTACAAGGGGGAGAAGTTCTGCTGCACGGGGTATATTGGGTTTTGTTACAAATACTTTTTTAGGAAGGGGCAATGAAGAGATCATTCCTTCATGGTCTTTGTCCCCAAGAGCCCCGAAAACTATGAAAAGGTCTTGATATTCAAATTCAGATAGTGTTTTACTAAGTTCCATGCATCCAGCAGGATTGTGGGCCCCGTCTAGAATGATTAATGGGTTTTGGCTAAAGATTTCAAAGCGACCGGGCCAATAAGAATTTTTGAGGCCGGTTGAAATATCTTGAGGGGTTGTGCCAAATGATTGATCGCATATTGCGGCGGCTATGCCTGCATTTATCGCTTGATGGGATCCAATGAGTCCTAGTTCTGTTTTTATAGCCCAATTGGGTGCGGTTATTTCTACAAAAGATTCTGAAGAAGAACTACCTTCATATTTGACTTTAAAATCGCCAGACTCACCCACAAGTAACAGGTCACTTACGCCTCGTTTGATTTCGGAGAGGGCGGCTCCTGTTGCTGCAGTAACTAGAGGAGAATTTTTAGATGCGATTGCCGCTTTATCTCGTGCTATTTCTTCTACGGTGTTTCCCAATATATCTGTGTGTTCGAGGGAAACATTAGTGACGGCACTAGACATGGGAGTGATAACACTAGTTGCATCGTGTTTTCCACCAATGCCAACTTCTATTACAGCAACATCTACATCTTCATTGTTAAAATGCCAAAGTGCCAGAGCAGTTGTAACTTCGAAAAATGTGGGAAGTGGAGGGTTGGATTCACAAAAGGTAGCGTGGGGAGAGATAATATCAATAAAATCGCGAATGGATTGATGAGGAATGGGTTGATCATTTACGAGGATTCGTTCGCGGAAATCAGAAAGATGAGGAGAGGTATAAAGTCCTACTTTGAGATTTGATTCCATTAAAATTGAAGATATCATTCGAGAAGTGGATCCTTTTCCATTTGATCCAGTTACGTGGATATATTTATTTCCTATATGAGGGTTTTCGAGGTAATCCAGAAGCTTTGATGTGGAATCAGTCCCAGGTCCTATTCTAGAACGTGGAAAATTAAATAAAAACTTTATTGCTTCAAAATATTCCATTTTTTGAATTCACCACGTTGAAATTAAGAATGTATTAATCATGTTTGAAACATCTTGTTCCTGTAAAAACCATGGAGATATCAAGATTATTTGCAGCATCGATGACAGCATCGTCGTTTATGGATCCACCGGGTTGGATTACTGCAGAAATTCCCGCTTCTGCTGCATTTTCCAATGCGTCGGGGAAGGGGAAGAATGCATCTGATGCCATGACAGCCCCTTTTGGAGTTTTATTTTCGGAATGTTCAACTGCTTTAATAGATGCCAACCTAACGGCGTCGACCCTAGATACCTGACCCATTCCCAGTCCCACGGTTTCGGTTCCGGTGGCAAAAACTATGGCGTTGGATTTAACGTGTTTTACTACTTTCCAAGCGAAAAGCATAGTTTCTATTTGGGCAGGGGTTGGTTCTATTTTTGTAACTACTTGGAGGTCTTTAGAGGATAGTGAACTCAGGTCTCTTTGTTGAATTAATCTCCCTCCAACTATAGGTTTTTCAACTAAAGTTACAGAAGGAGAATTCAATTCTCCAACAGATAATATTCGTAGGTTTTTCTTTGTGCGTAAAATATTCAATGAATCTTCAGTATAAGAAGGGGCAACTACGACTTCCTTGAAAGAGGATACTATTTGTTCTGCTGTTTTTACATCGCATTCTTGATTGAGTGCAACTACCCCCCCGAAAGCACTCATAGGATCGGTTGAAAGTGCCTTTGCATATGCTTCAGAAATGGTTTTTGCGACAGCGCACCCGGCAGGGTTTGCGTGTTTAATTATTGCTGCCGCGGGTTGTTTGAATTCTTTGATAAGGTTGAGGGCCCCGTCAGAATCGTTGTAATTATTATAAGAAAGTTCTTTTGCAGTAGGGTTTAGCTGTAGTGCTGATACAACATTTGCCTCCTGTACGGTAGGATCGGCATATAAAGCTGCAGTTTGGTGGGGATTTTCCCCATAACGTAATTCACAATAGTGATCGTTTTTTATCATCAGAGAGGCGGGAAAATCATCTTGGGAGGAATCCATACTAGAATGCAAGCTTGATGTACCAAATTCGTTGCGTTTTTGCTTTTTACACTATGGAGAGGTAGATTTTATGAAGAATAATTCTTTTTTGGTGAACATAGCAATTGAGAAAATTAGACTGGAGTCTTTTTTACGGGCGCAGAACAAAGGGGAGACTATGGACGACCCACTTTTTGCCATATCAGCGATTGATGGGCGCTATGCAGTTGAGACATTTCCTCTAAGGGAATATATGGGGGAAGCAGCCCTTATGCGAGAGCGTGTGCAAGTTGAAATCGAATATCTAATTTCTCTGTCAGAAGAAGAAGAAATCTCTTTAGAATTATCAGAGGAAGAAATGAAAGCATTGCGCAAGGTATACGTGGATTTTGGAGAATCCGACGCAAGGATGGTGAAAGAAATTGAAAGGAAAGGGTACAAAGAGTACAAAGCGACGAATCATGATGTAAAGGCAATAGAATATTTTTTGCGAGAGAAGACACCTGGGAAGATACATCCATGGATACACTTTGGATTGACTAGTGAGGATGTGACCAATATTGCTTATCGAATTCTTGTAAAAGGATCGATGGAAGAGATTCTAATTCCAGCTATAAATGCCGTGAAAGATGAGATAGAAAAACTTGCCATAGGATGGAGAGATACGCCTATGTTGTCCCTAACTCATGGGCAGCCAGCAACTCCGACTACCTTCGGAAAGGAAATGGCTATTTATGCATCTCGATTGAACCAAATGCAAAGGGAAATTGAACATTCAACGGGAGAACTTGTGGGGAAAATGTCAGGAGCGAGTGGAAATTATGCGGCCCAGGTAGTTGCAATTCCAGGAGTAGATTGGCCAGAAGTTTCAAAGAAAGTGGTGGGAAAATTAGGATTCAAACAAATACCATTGACGACTCAAATTAATCCGGGGGATGACCTAGCTATTCTGTTTTCAATGATACAAATTGTCAATCAGATAATAATAGATTTAAATCGAGATATGTGGATGTATATTTCAAACAAACAAATTACTTTGCGCAAGAATGAAGCGGAAACGGGGTCATCTACGATGCCACATAAAGTAAACCCAATTGAATTTGAGAATGCAGAGGGAAATTTAGGAAAGGCAAATAGCGACTTGAAATTTTTATCAGAAACGATTACAGTTTCGAGATTACAACGGGATTTGATTAGTTCGACTGTGAAGAGAAATATAGGCTCTGCGTTTGCTCATTGTTTATTGGGTTATTGTAAAACAAAAGAGGGATTGGCCAAGATAGAACCAGATGAAAAGAAGATGATTGAAAGTCTTTCAGAAAATGTAGAGATATTAGGAGAGGCATATCAGACCATATTACGCAGGGAGGGATATCAAGATGCGTATGAAATTCTGAAGTCCGAAACCCGGGGGAAAAATATCACTATGGAAGAATTGCATAGAATGGTAGACAGGTTGGAAATAGAAGATGTTGTACGGGAAGAATTAAAAGATCTAGTACCACAGAGATATTTTGGTTTGGCGGGTGAATTAGTTGATGAAATTCGTTGATTATTTTTTAGAGATAAGATCAGATTTATGCAGGGACATCCAGTATCCGATGCCTGTTAAAAATAAGCTTAAAGAAGGAAGATAGAATAGATTTTTCGTGGTTAATGTGAGATTAGAATTCACCAAGATAGATATAATTCCTTCTCCAAATGAAACTAAAAAAATAAAAGTTATAAATCCCATTAGAAATGCGGAACGAATTGAAGATTGGCCTGTTTTTAAGAGTCCATCGTAAAGAATTATGGCTACCACAAATGAAATAGAAGTTCCGAAAACATAGAGGGGCATTCTAGAAAGAAATCCATCTTGTGGTCCCATTAGTAAAGAGAGAAATCCAAATAAACAAATGGTGGTTAGGATACTAGAGATAAGAAGAATAGATTTGATTTTCGTAGAAGAAGATTTAGTCAACAGAGAGTTTCTGTAACTCATACCGAAGATCACAGAGGTCAGTGGATAAAAAACATGGCTTTTTTGCCATATAGGAGATTATGAACAAAATGAAGGGTAGATTCATAATCCCAGTTTTGAAATGACATCTGTCAAAATATGGGCGGCTTTTTTGACTTCAGAAATGGGGACGTATTCACGGGAGGAATGTGCAACTGCACCAGTGGAGTCAGTTAGAACGCCAGGGCCAAAAATGACGGTGGGGGCAATTAAAGAAAAATAAGATGCTTCGCTAGCTGCGGTGAAGGGGCGGGTTTTTGTTCCACTTATTTGTTGAAAGCATTTAACCAAATTTGTATCTTCGGGGGTAAAAAAGGGCCCTAGAAATGGAGTTTCTCGTTCGGATAGGGATATAGAAATGGTAGCCCATTTAGGTATATGATTTTTAAGATGAGACTCCAGAGAAAGTTTGAAGTCATCTGCAGATTCAGGAGGAACACTTCTTCGGTCGACGGTGATTTCACATTTAGATGGTATTTGGTTTGAGAAATCACCGCTCTTAATTATAGTGGGGGTGAGAAGAGGAGATCCGAGGGATGTTTCAGTGTTGACTGGTTGTTCTTTATCGAATGTTTTCAATGCTGCAAGGATAGAAACGCAAACATCGATGACGTTGTTGGTTAGATGAGATTCAGCTGCATGTGCATTTTCCCCTATGATCAATATCTTTGCTTCAAATCTACCTTTGGAAGCATTGCAGATATCAAGATTGGTTGGCTCCCCTACGATGAACGCGTCTGGGACGTCGTCGAAGTGTAATGCGTTCGCTCCGCGGGATGTGAGTTCCTCGTCGGGCGTTATGGCTAGTGTTAATTTTCCAGAAGGGTTGCTATGAATAAATGCGTATACAAAAGCTGCGAGTGGTCCTTTTGCATCGCAAGCTCCGCGCCCATAGACCATGTCGCTGTCACTGTGGAAGGGGAGATAAGGGGGAACGGTGTCTATGTGAGTATTTAAGACAATATGGGGGGATCCAGTCCCTCTAGTTGTAATTGTATTACCTGCCGAATCAACTGAAGGTTCAAATCCATGAGATGTGAGGGTATCTACAAGGAAAGTTCTCATTTCATCGACATCGTCGTGAGAGGGTATTTGTACGGATTGTTCGAGGAAAGATACTATATCAAAATTCGTCATATTAGTGGGAGCTCTCCAGAGAACTGTTTTGCTGCAGGACCTCTTAAAATCATAGAACCTGTTTTGTTAATAGTCACAAAGAGATCTTCTCCACCTTCTTGAGTTATGCGTATTGATTGATTTGGTTTAATTTGTTTGGAGTGGTGCAACACCGAAGCTATTGCACATGCACCAGTTCCACAAGCGAGAGTTATGCCCTCCACTCCGCGCTCGAAAGTTTTTTGTTTAAACCCATTTTGGATCTTTTGGGCAAATGTGACATTGGTTCCTTTGGGGAACATCTTGGAATGGCGGATATCAAATGCTTTGTTGAGTAAAATTGGATCAGTTATATCGTCCACAAATATTACAGCTTGGGTGACCCCTCCTGAATTGATCGCAGTAGTGTTTAGACCGAACAAGTCCTGATCTATGAAGGGAATATCTGAGATGATAGGTACGCTTTTGGGTTCGAAAGTGGAAGGTTCCATTTCAACTTGAACATCACCCCCATCGACTATTTTGGATGGGAAGGTTCCTGCAGCAGTGTGCAGAATAATTTCTTCTTTATTCAAAAGTTCGCTAGCCCATTTTACTGCACATCTAGCGGCATTTCCACACATGGGGCCAACTGAACCATCTGGTTGGCGTAAGTCCATGGTAATTTGGGGAGGGGAGGAGGTAGACTCAATTGTCAAAAAGAGAACCCCATCTGCGCCGATTCCATCTTCTCTGTTGCACTGAGCTATGGCTAATTCGGAACGGTTAGAGATTTTATCCAGACGTTTGTGGATGAGTATAAAATCATTTCCAGCACCATGATATTTATCGAATGGTATCAAAACCAACCTACCTCATGTTCATGGGAGCAAAGATCCTCGAGCGTCTCTCTTTTTCGGATGAGACCTATATTATTTCCATCAATTGCCACGGTCGCAGAACGAGGGAAAGAGTTGTATTGGCTTTCCATTGCTTCGCCGTATGCACCTGCATTTCCAATAGCTAAAATATCACCAGTAGCAGAAGCCTCAAGTTCTATATCGACTCCTAGGATATCGGCACTTTCACAGATTGGGCCGGTTACGGTGGTATTTGGCAAGGACTGTTTAGTTTCGGTTGAAGAAATATTTTGAATATCATGATAAGAACCATACAAAGCAGGTCTAAGTAAAGTGTGCATTCCAGCATCCACCCCCACTATAGTGTGAGAATCTAGATTTTTGATTGTGTTAATTTTCGTGAGGAGTATTCCAGCATCTGCTACTATGTATCTCCCTGGTTCAAGGACAAGTTTTGCAGAAAAATCCCCTAAAGATTTCTGTATTTCGAGCGAGACTTTAGATAGATCCAGAGACAGATCCTCGGGATGGTATGGAACACCAAATCCCCCTCCTACATCGATGAACTCTAGATCAATTGGCGAAGATCGGGATATATCTCCAAGGGTCCTGCAAAGACTTTGATGGACGTCCATGTCTTGAGGGGAGATTCCACTTCCAGCATGGGCATGTATTCCAACGATATCGAAATCATGAGAAGAATGTGAGGAAAGTAGATATAGGGCTTGATCGGGGGAAAATCCAAATTTTGCGTCGGATCCTGTTGATACATATTTGTGGTGGCCTGCCCCAGATCCAGTATTGATTCGAAGGCATATACGGCCACGATAATCCCGTTCAGATAATCTACGGAGTGTATCGTGAGAGCCAATATTTATTGTTAATCCAGAAAGATTAACTGCAAAATCTAGATCAGAATCAGGAGGGTTTACTGCAGTATACAGGATTCTTGAAGGAGGTATTTCTGCACGTATAGACCTGTAAATTTCTCCAGCAGAGACACATTCAATCCCGGCTCCCAGATTTCCAAGTGTTTGTAGTATTGCCCCAGAGGTATTGGCTTTTGCTGCATAGTATATATCTGCGTCCTCAAAAGCAGAGGATAATCTGCGGTAATTTTGGCGGATTCTTTCGAGATCAATTACATAGGTTGGAGTCCCATGAGTTTCCACAATAGATAGTAGTGTTTCGTGTGACCAATCGGAGATTGTTCTGTGCTCTGACATCAGGAAATCACTTCCGCAAAAGGTCCTCTTTTTCTGCTGCGATTTGTGTGGATTCTTCGATGGATAGTGCCACAACTGCGGGTTTCAATGCCCCACCTCCTTCAAACAACGGATGATTTCCAACATCAGAATGTACAAATCGAGTGAATGCACGGCGATTTGGAGGAATATGGCCATGAATAATTTCTTCTGAAACTAGATCATATACAGGGATTCTAGGAGTTAGAAGAGTGTTTTCGGCCACGACGGATCCTTCTCCAACTACGAATCCGCTGGTTACACGGCATCCGGCCCCCAAGGAAACATTATCTTCTATTATAACGGGTGTGTCTTCTACAGGTTCCAGGACCCCTCCTATAACGGTGTTTGCCCCGAGTTTCACATTAGCGCCTACTTGAGCACAGGAACCAACCACATCGTTGGAATCAACAAGAGTCCCATCTCCAATTGATGCGCCTATATTGACAAAACAGGGGCTCATTAGAATTGCATTAGAACCAATATGAACGCCGCGTCGGATGACTGTTGCAGATGGAGTGTTCCGAATTCCGCGTTGAAGGAAATCGGAAGTATCTGCCAGGGGCAAAATATCATTATATACAACTACAGGAAAGTCTTCGGGTAAGGGCGCAGGTGGCCCGTAGACAATAGGGTATTTTTTTCTAAGAGAAAAATTTAATAAAATTCCGTGTTTGACCCAAGTATTTGCAGTCCACCCTTCAGATTTTTTTTCCGCAGATTTGGTTGTTCCAGACTCTAGAGAGTCAAGAAACTCATCGAGTAGGGATAGGTGTTCTTCGGTTCGATTTTCTGAATTGATTTCACCAGAAGTATAGAGATCCCACAAAGTAGAAACGTCGTTTTTGAGATTCATGTTGAAACACCTAATACATCTTTGAAATCATACCACCCAGGTGGTTGGTTTGAAAGCCAGATGGCGGAGTCTATTGCACCAGAAGAGTAGACTCCACGGCTCTCTGCCTGATGGGTTAGAGTAATCATTTCATCATTTCCAGAAAAAAGTACCTCATGTGAACCACGAATGTTACCGGCCCGTACAGAATGGACTCCAACTTCGTTTGGTTGGCGCTCGTGAATTCCAGATCGGCCATATATAGCTTCCAGGTTGGGACGGAATTTCTTGATAGTATCTAGAATGGATAAAAGTGTTCCACTCGGTGCGTCTATTTTTTTGTTATGATGAGTTTCAGTTAGCTCGACGTCGTAATTGAATAAAACATCTGAAATTGCATCTATTGCTAGATGTAATGATGCAATTCCTCTAGAGAAATTGGCTTCGAAGAGTATAGGAATCTCATTGCTGAGATCGTGTAGCACATTTAATTGTTCGTCTGTAAATCCTGTTGTTCCTGTTACAAGGGGAATTGAGAATTTTGCTGCGTTCTCAGCAAAAAATAAACTTGCTTCTGGGACTGTTAAATCAATAATCACATCTGGGTTGGATTCCTGGAGTTGGGAGGAAAAATCAAGAGGATTGCAGATTGGAAATTCTACGGATGATAAATGGTTTGGAAGTTCTTTCTGAGTTTTTTGGGAAGTGGCAAAGGACACAGTGGTTGAATCCGATCTCTGAAGTATCTCTTCAATTACAGATTTGCCCATGCGTCCTGTTGCTCCAGTTACTGCTATATTCATATTGTATGCTCTAATTCTGCTAAATCACCTAAGAGGTCAAGAAGTTGTTGACGGTTGTCATCAGAGATTCTTGACAAAGGTAATCTAAGGTGGGGTGATGAATCATATTTTAAATGCATTGCTTCTTTGATGGGTATTGGATTCGATTCGACGAATAATCCACGGAAGATGGGACACAACTTGCGATTTAGGGACAATGCATGGGAGAAATTATGTCGCTCTCCGGGTAGAGTGGACCATACCATATCGCAGGTCAATTCAGGTGCTATGTTTGCTGCAACACTGATAACACCCGTTCCGCCAAGACATAGTATTGGGACAGTCATTTCGTCGTCCCCAGATAAAATGTTAAAATTTTCCGCTCTAGTACTTTCGATTACTTGAGATATAAAACCTATATCACCACTAGCTGCCTTATACCCAACAATATTATCATGGGAAGCGAGTGATATTGTTGTTTGTATTTCTATATTTCTTCCAGTTCTAGAAGGCACGTTGTAAATAACTTGAGGTATTTCGACTGCATCTGCAATAGCCAAGAAGTGAGATTCCATACCAGCAGGTTCTGGTTTGTTATAGTAGGGAGAAATTAAAAGTATCCCGTCCGCACCAGCATCTACAGAGCGTTTGGAAAGGGTTATCGCTTCACTAGTGGAATTGCTCCCAGTTCCAGCAATAATAGGAATATTTTTCACCGCATTGACCACACATTCTACTACTTCGACGTGTTCATCGTGAGATAGAGTCGCGCTTTCGCCAGTGGAACCAGTAGGGACCAACCCATCAACTCCAGCAGATTCTAATCGTTTTGCATCGTGTTCGAGTTGATTAAAATCGATGGACCCATCGTTGAAAAATGGGGTGGTCATTGCAGGGAAAACACCAGTTAGGTTTAAAGAAGTCATAGTAAGTGCTTGGAAAGATTAGATTTGTGCTGAGTCTTGTAAGACGTATAAGGAAATAGTCTTTTCCAAAGAAATACGAGTATGCGATAACGATATGAGAAATATCATGGAAGAAAAAAGTGATGAAGAATGGATACTTGATCTTCAAGATATTGCAGATTATCAGTTTGGGAAGGGGGCGGGAGAGGGGCTATTTACAGGGGATATAAGGATAGAGAGATCGAGAACGGGTAGGGCTCGTCAAATTCATTCAGAAGATGAGTATATAGCGACACATACCAAAGGGGGAAGGCTTTCATTGGGGATAGAAGGTGGAAAAAGACTTAGGAAATCACTTGAATTTCCAGCATACAGAGTCAGGGTAGGAGAAGAATCAGAGATATATGTCAGGGAGGGGAAAAACGCATTTGCAAAATTTGTCATAGATGTTGATCCAAATATTAGACCCAAGGATGAGGTGATGGTAGTAGGAGAAAATGATTGTTTATTGGCGGTGGGGAGGGCAAAAATGAGTGCAGATGCCATGTTGGATTTTAACAGAGGTGTTGCGGTAAAGGTTAGAGAGGGCCAATTGGAATAAGATTCCGAGCGCCATATTTTTGTTTTGACGGGACATGTAGACGAGTATGTTTAGCGGTGGGGGTTTGAACCCTCGAAAAATGAAAAAGATGATGGAACAGATGGGGATTGAACTAGAAGAGTTAGAAGTAGAGGACGTTGTAATGACGCTAGTGGGTGGTGAAAAATTAATATTTAAAGAAGCTGAAGTGACGAAAATGGAAGCAAGAGGTCAAAAGACATATCAGGTGGTTGGAGACCCAGAAATAGGGGGAAGTGATCAGATAGCAGATAGTGGAATGAAAATATCTAAAGAGGATATCGAGATGGTAATGCAAAAATCGGGCGCGGATGAAGAAACAGCTCGAGAATCGATTGAGGCTACTGAAGGAGATCTTGCTGCTGCAATATACAGATTAAAGTGATAGTGCTAGTAGTTGGAGAGAATAGAGAGTATCTTTGCCATCCAGGAGATGAGATCGGAACAGATTTGGGAATAATGAGAGTTCCAGAAGATGTGAAAATAGGGGACACAATAGAGACGCATCTTGGTAAAAAATTTACAGTTATAGAGCCGAGAGTTACAGATCTGTTCCATCATTTAGAAAGGACAGGGGCCCCGATACTTCCTCGCGACGTGGGGTTGATTATAGGGATGGCAGGGATTGGGTCAGATGATCGAATATTGGACGTGGGGACGGGGACTGGAATTTTATCAATCTGTCTGGGAAAGGTGGGGGCAAGTGTAATAACATATGAAAAGAATACTAAATTTTTCGAGGTTGCCCAATCCAATATAAAAAAAGCAGGAGTTGAAGATATGGTAGAAGTACGAGAGGGAGATGTGATTGAGGAATTAGATGTATTGAATGATTTTAGTGTAATAACGCTGGACATGAAGGACGCAGAGTTAGTGGTAAAGCATGCTAGAAAAATTCTCAGAGCAGGTGGAATCTTAGTAGCATATTCTCCATTTATGGAAAGTGCTAAAAAGGTAGTGGAATGTGCTAAAGAGGTGGGTTTGTTAGATATAAAAACGATAGATACAGTTCAGCGTGAAGTAGAGTTTGGTGCACGCGGTACGAGGCCCCAAACTATAGGTGTGGGGCATTCGGGATATTTGACTTTTGCTAGGAAGTATGCATAGCTAATTGTCATTCTCGCGCCAGCGATACTCACATTTTGTGCAAACAAAAAATCGTGTTTCGGATTCGTCTGCACCACGTATTTGTTGCAGATACCAATATGCAGTGTCATTGTCACACTTAGAACATTTAGAGTTGGTAGTAGGCAAACCTCGTTCGGTGACATTGCTGGTATCAATTATGTCAGTTTCTTCTTGTGTTTCTGTCGTCCCAGTTTGACCGGTGAGTTTCTGGAACATTGCGGCATATTTATCTTGTTCTGACATGGTGAAAGAATTATACTAGAGGTGATATAAGTTCACCAAAGTACTTAAAAAAATCGAGCGGAGAGGGAATAAAATCAGTATCCAGAATCTATTAAAAATTGATTCGCGTGTTCAAGAATTTCACGGGGGCCATCATGATTAATTGTATTGATTGCCTGAGTATAATCGCGCCATTGGAGATCGGAATGTTCATCAGAAATATCCGCCTTGGAATCGAATGATTTTGCAACGAATAAATGGACGGTTTTATGAATAGTAGAGCCGCTTGCTTGAAAGAAATAGTCATACTCTTCTCGAAATCCATCTAAAAGTTTAAAATTAGAGAGTCCAGACTCTTCGCGGACTTCTCTAATTGCAGTTTGTTGGAGTTCTTCTGTTCCTTCTACACCACCTTTTGGGAATTCCCAGTCGCCAGCTCTGCTTTTTAATAAAAGATATTCTCGTTTGGTTGGTTTGTCTCGGTAGATTATAGCGCCAGCGCTAACCGCTTCTATCATAGCATATACTAGAATTCGAGGTTATTTCAGAATATCGGGATGAATGGGATAAATTTAGTGCCTAGGAGATTCTCTATATGGCAAGAGTATGACGTTTGTAACTAGACTTACGCTGAGGAGTGGGGATAGAAACTCTCTAGATAAAATAGTAGGAGATATCAAGCATTCTGCGGAGAAGAAAGGAGTGAGAGTGCGAGGTCCACATACTCCACCACCTCAAACTTATCGGGCGCCACAATATAAAAGATTGGACGATATAGAAAGAAAATTCCCCCCGTGGGAATATAATGTGTATGAGAGGTGGATAGAAATATCAGGACACGACGCTTCTGTTCGAAGAGTTACAGATATAGAGTTTCCAAAAGGCATACACGTCGAGGTTGAAGTTTTACAAGTGGGGCTAAAAAATAGCTAACGAGGGTGAAATGAGGCGGAAATTGTTTCGGAACAGTGACATCCTATCCAAAGGACTACTAGGTTGATGAGTAATACCGTAGGGATATTGTTTGCTTTGTTGGCAGGTATATCAATCGCTGCCATGGCTATTTTTGTGAGAATGGCTACAAAAAAGGGAGGGGATGCATTTACAGCAGTTATTGTTAGTCTCGTTTTGAATTTGATTATCATAATCCCAGCAGTAGCAATGATATACTATCCAGAATATGGCATAACATTGAGATCGTTTTTGGCATTCGTGGGGGCAGGATTGACGGGGACTTTGACTGGGAGAGTATTTTATTTTGAAGGAATTAGCCGAGTGGGGGCTAGTCGGGCAGATGCCATCAAGGCGACTATGCCGATATTTGCTACGATTACGGCCATATTGGTATTAGGAGAAGATCCTACTACAACCCATATACTTGCAATATTGGCCGTCGTGATGGGAGTGTGGATCATTTCGTCGGAGATTATGCTGAATAAAGGTGGGGAAAGTGTGGTAGGAAAGAGAAGGGACATTATATATCCGGTGTTGGCTGCAGTGTGTTTTGGTTTTGAGCCCATATTTGCTAGAATTGGAGTATTAGAAGGGACACCGGCTCAAGTTGGAGTGAGTATAAAGATATTAATTGCCGCAACTGGATTTTTGCTCTACTTCGTTTGGAAGGAAGAATTACCAGATGTAAAAGAGTTCTTAGCAGATAGAGAAATTGCCAAATGGCATATCTTGGCAGGATTGGCGAATACCTCAATGATGGTATTCTACTATGCTGCAATAGAGAATGCCCCAGTGGTGTTTGTAGTCCCGTTCCTCCAAACTAGTCCACTATTCGTGGTTATTTTTTCATATATTTGGATACAAGATATAGAGCGTATTTCATGGAGATTGGTGCTAGGGGTTATAGTAATGATTTGTGCAGCAATAATTATAACCACCATAGCGTAGAAAAACAGAAATGTTTTGCAGATAGATTGTCTTTAAATCAATATGATAGATCTTACAGTTCCTATGGGAAAGGAGCTCCCATCCTTTCCAGGGTATCCAGGTTTTGAATATGAACAGTGGGGGGGGCATAATGAAGGAGGTGGTGCGTTGATGCACTATTACTCGGCAAATACTCACCAGGGTACACATATAGATGCACCTTATCACTTTATCCCAGGTGGAAGAACTGTAGATGAATTGACATTTGAGGAGTTAGTGGGCCCTACAAAAGTAGTAGATTTGAGGGAATTCAAGGGGAAGTCGATTACAGCAGAAATATTAGATGATCATGAGAGTGTGATTGAGAAAAAAGATAAAGTCATAATGGTTACAGGAGACGTTGATGCTAATTTTTTTACAGGTGATTTTTTCAAAGAGGCTTCAGATATTACTCTTGATGCGGCAGAGTGGCTTATTGAACGGGAGGTAGAACTGATAGTGAACGATTTTCTCACTGAGGCGGTCCCAGGGGAACCAGACCGACCAGTTCATAAAGCCCTTTTAGGAGCAGATATCCCGGTGGTCGAATATATTTGCAATATAGAACAAATAGTAGGATATGAGAGTATTTGGATTGGGTGTTTCCCCATGTTGATAAAAGGATTTGAAGGTACGCCTACTCGCGTAGTTGCAAGGGCCCTATAGATTGAATAGGTCAGAATACAAATCTAGTTGATTTTTTTGATCAAGTGTGGGGAAGCGGACTATGAAATGTTCAACACCAGCATCAATGAATGAATGTATTTTTTCTGCGACTATCTCAGGAGGTCCAAATACTCCCGCTTTTTTCAGATTGGCATCGGGGATATTCCAGGGATAGTAAGCGCCTATATAGTCCCTAGCTTGGGCAAATGCTTCTTTTTCACTGGGGGCGATTACTACATCGGTATAATTGGTTGCAACAATCGAAGATTCCCTCCCTGATTTTTCCACGATATCCCGAGCATGAGAGATCATACTAGAATAGTTCGAAGGATCTGTTTGGGGCATCAAACCGTCTGCGTGTTGTTCTATTCTTTTTTGGATTGAATTTGGAAAACCAGATTTTGAATCGAACTTAGTGGCTGCCACATAGATGGGTGGTTCCCGGGTGGGAGGAACGTTGAGACAAGCATCGTTAAAGGAGTAAATCCCAGGGGAACTAACAGTTTCCCCACGCCACAAATTTCTAATTAGATCGAGGGAATCATTGAGAATGTTTCCACGTTCGGAGAAGGGGACACCTAAATTCATGCTTTCGTTTAGAGTAGATTCATGAGAAGTTCCGACACCGACGCCAAAAATAAATCTTCCACCAGATAGTTGATCAAGTGTTGCAGTTGCATGGGCAACATGAATGGGATGGCGCAAATGTAATAAATAAATTGCAGTTCCAATTTGGACTTTTTTTGTCAAAATTGCTATTGAAGCAAGTGTGGTGAGTGGTTCCAGTCGGTATCTTGTCAAGATGCTATCTCCAACCCACAATGAGGAAAAATCTAAAGATTCTGCATGGGAAGCTAAAGTTAGTAAAGCGGCAGTATTGGAAGAAAGAGACATCGAAGAATCACTCTGCATGGTGATACCACGGGTGGGAAGGACATATCCGTGTGAAACCATAGCTCACTTGATCGTGGTGAGTCCAGTGATAAAAATCTTTTTCAATCGAGATACGTTGCCGTGTGAAGACAATCATTTTCGGTGTGGATATTTAAAACAGTGGGCAAGGTTAGATTTATTTCTTGTTTAGTTACTACAGGAGTTGAATAATTTGTGTTGATATATTTGAGTGTTTTTCCATCATTTTCTCTTTGTTGGACGAAGTCGAAGTGGCTTTGTAATCGGAGAGGGGAATAATTTTTTAGAACATCAGAATTGTCAGTTATACGTTGAGTTATATGACCGCCGAAGGATTCATTTAACTCAATTCCAACACTATTTCTTCCAGAAGCTATTGCGCTTAAAAGAGTAGTTCCAGTGCCAAGGTAAGGATCTAGAACTAGATCCCCTTGGACTGAAAACATATTAATCAGTCGAGTAGATAGCTCCAAGGGATATGCTGCACTTCGGGCTCGTAGATCTTCCGAATGTAGACTTTGGCGATTTCCTTTTAAATCTTGCCATAAATCGGAGAACCACTGGTTGCGTTCCTCCCAAAAAATTGCACTTTTTTGTCTATTTTTCTTTTCTTCTTCTGTTTTAAATTTCCTTTTTCCAGATTTCCTGAGCACTAGAATGTGTTCATATTCGAGGGTGACATATGCCCCGGTTGGCAACATTCCAGAGCCCATAAACTTAGCTGGAGAATTAGTTTGTTTTTTCCAAATGATTCCAGGTAAAGAATGGAATCCTATGTCAGAACAAAAGGATAGTATCTTGGCATGGGAGGGATATAGTTGAAATTCACCGCCTAATGTTCGGGTGGCGTCTCCGATATTTATGCATGCATATCCACCTTTTTTCAATACCCGATAACATTCCGACCAGACTTTATTGAGTTCTTCGTGCATGAGATTGAAAGCCAAAATCCCGTTTTGGGAAGATAATACTTCTTTGATTTTTGGATTTTGGGTGATAAATAGATCATCCCACATTTCGATCATTGGATAGGGGGGAGAAGTTACAATCAGATCAATGCTGTCGTTGGATATGTAGCGCATATCACGACTATCATTAAAAATTATTTTGTGTTTTGTTTCCATGATATATAGAATGGGGAATATATTGAATACAGGGCGGTGCTGATACGTACTTCTATCGGTAAAAATTGGATATATTTTCGGAAAGGTTAGATAAATGAGGTCATAAGATCATAAGGCGAACTAGATGAATAGACAGAAAGTCGTATTCTGGTCCGAAAGTTCGGGGGGGTAGCCAAGCCAGGCCAAAGGCGGCAGACTCAAGATCTGCTCACGTAGGTGTTCACGGGTTCGAATCCTGTCCCCCCCACTGAGAGTTAAGGGTAGAAATCACCCATATTTTTACTATAAGTTGGATGCATTTTTCCAGAGTTAAATAGGAGGGTATTTTGAGTGGTGTCTACTATAAGAAAGTCTTGTTAATTATGAATGACACAGCATTAATAATAGTAGACATACAGAATGACTTTTGCAAAGGTGGTCCATTAGAGGTTAAGAATGGAGAAGAAGTGATCAGGGGACTTAATGAAATGATAGATAAATTTCATACAGAGGGAAAACCCGTTTATGCTACAAAGGATTGGCATCCTTTAGATCACTGTAGTTTTCAGACAAATGGGGGATTGTGGCCTGTTCATTGTGTTCAGGGGACCCCGGGGGCTAGACTTCATCCAGAATTATTGATTGATGACAGAGTAGGTATAATCAACAAAGGTACTGAAACTGGTGAAGAAGCATATTCTGGTTTTGATGGGACAGATTTTGCTGAGCAGTTAAGAGAAAATAATATATCAAATGTGATTATAGGCGGACTGGCTACGGATTATTGTGTTCACGGGACCACGATCGGGGCTGTAGAAAATGGGTTTTCTACTTCAGTGATTGAAGATTTGATTAGAGGTGTAGAAGTAAATCAGGGGGATTGTGCCAACGCGATTAAAGAAATGAAAGGCTCGGGTGCAAAATTCATCCAATCGTCGTCATTGGTTTAATTAATAGAAATACGATAGTTTATACAGTTCATACAATGAGATTCGTTTCCGCCCTTCCGATCTCGGGTTACTTCGGGTTTATATTTGCTGAAATCAAATAAAAAGTATCTAAGTAGAACTATTATGAAACCTACAGAAGATGGGAAATTAAAATTGCTTGTGGACAGATGGGGGAATCTAGGATCGTGGTCAATTAGGTTCAAAATTGCTTTGATTTCCATTGTATTAATACCATGTATAATATTTAGAGGAACAATATATGACGTCTTTTGGCGTTACTTTTGGGGCCCAATACTTGCGGATGCAACCGGATCTGCTTGTGCTGTGAAGGGGACTTCTACTGCTTCAGGGTATGGAGGACAGCTAGTCCGTGGTTTTGAAGTAGTTCAGTATGCAAATGTGTGTTCAGAGTTAGAAGGAATAGTGGCATATCCAGGATATACCTACGTGTCTGAAGTTGGATATGCACTCATACTAGTTTTGTTGCTTTTTGCAGTGGCCAGGATGTTCTCACAGATGGGAATCGAACTGGATACGCAACTAGTCTTTTCATTGATCCCATATATGCTATTTGGAGGGGCTCTTAGGGTTGTAGAAGACGCAAATGACATCGTCCCGGCAGGTGTAGAAGCTACGATTGGGTATCCACTTAATATACTTCTAATAAGCCCGGTGGTGTATGGGACTATGTTTTTAGTCACAATGGTAGCAATACTAGTTTCCGTAAAACTAGAGAGAATGGGACTTGTGGATAAATATAACCGAAGCCTATTTGCAATAGGTTCAGGACTCACAGGGGCAATATTATGTTATCTGGGCTGGCTTGTTCTCTCATGGCCTCATGTTTACCTGTATTTAGAAATAGCATTGGTTGTATTAGTGATGACAACCATTATTACAATGTTTTTATGGCGAGTGATAAATCGGGGGGGTAGTACGATGGCAGAGGGAGTAGGTGAGATTGGATTGGTTGTTTTATGGTCTCAAATTTTAGATGGTGTTGCAAATGTAGTGGGCATAGATTGGGTGTATAGATTAACAAGTGGAATGCAGCAAAATCTAGTGCCAAAACATCCCATAAACAGAGGGTTGGTGGAAATAGGGTCCCAGTTTCCAGATTGGATAACAAATATAATAGGAACGGCTTGGCCGTTCTTGGTGATCAAGATAGGTGCTGCACTTTTAGTAATTTATATTTTTGATAAGGAGGCGATGGAAGAAAACCCGAGCTGGACTATTTTGCTTTTAATTGTAATAATAGCAGTGGGTTTAGGTCCAGGAATGCGGGATTTACTAAGAGCGGTTTTGGGAATCTAAGGATAGGGATGATGGGGTCGATCTAATCTAGATCTAAAGTTGCCAAGTGAAGCGGATACAGTGCGTGCCCGAGATCCGAAAAAGGGCTTCTCGAAAAAGAGGGGCTGTGCCTCGGGGATAAGTATACGAACGGCTTCGAATCCTATGGTGGCGATATCAGGAGGAGTGAGTTGGACAGAATAAGAAGACAAATCTAAGGAATGTAAGTGAGTTAGGAGGAAGGATAGCTCTTCAGTTCGTGTGGAGAAAGTAGGAATAGAAAGATCGTTTGAGGGGATAGCGTCACTATGTCCTATGAAAGATTGTGCTTCTTTTGGAAAATTAGAATAAGTTCCTATTGCGGATGATTGATTGTTTGCGGTATCAGGACCCATAGATCGTAATTCCATCCAATTCTGTAATGCTTCGGAGAGAGCACCAATTGCTGCACGATTTGGGTTGATATTTGCACAAGAACCTACAGCGAATTTCGGCCATTTTGAAGATCTATGAACAGCTACGGTAACTACGGGAATATCTATATCTTGAGTTACTAAGAGAACGGTGGAATCGAGTCCTTTGGAATTGGCCATCTGAGATAAAAGATCGAACTCAGGATCGTCTGGTGAAAATGCAGAAGGGGGACGGTTGGAATACCAGGACAACATGGTTGCGTCTCGTTCTATAACTTCGTATAGGCCGGAGAGTTGGGCTTCTATGAGTGAGTTCCCTATTGCGAGTCCAGTGGTTATTGCGGGTTTATACTGTTCGGAAGGGTACGGGAAGACAGCGAATTCTGCAGGTAGCAAAACAGTTTCATTGGAATGAAGATCGATTCCACCAATCCAATCTATTGATTCATCTTTATAAAGATCAGGAGAGGGTTGGACGAAAGAAGAAGGAGAAATTGAATTTTTGAAACTAGAAGCGGGTCCAGATGTGAATGAATCGGGATCGTAAACTCCGGAACTATATCGCTCTAGAGCTTCTCCGATTGTCTTAATGAAAGCTTGGTCCCAATCGATGGCAACTCCAGCAGATTGTTTTCGGACTGATTGGGCGGTGAAGGAAGTTGTATCGCATAAATTTGCTAGATAATAAGGAGCAGGGAAAGACTCTGCTTCAGAAATTGTATTGATAATTCCGATACGCTCATCGATTGCATATTCTGCACGTTCCATGGTGGTTCCGGGGATATGGGTCGTGGAGGAATGGTCATTTGAAGAACAAGTAGGTACGGGGAGTAAAAGTCTATGTGTGATGGCACTATTCCCTCCGCTTATGTGTTCTATAGATAAATCTGAAATCTCGAACACATGGCTATGGGTCATATCGAAATTCAGCATGGAGTTCACTAGGTATGCGGAAAGGGATCCAAGTAAAGATTCAAAGGATGGGGAAATGGGAATAATAGATTTGGGATTCAATTCTTCCGAAGTAGATAAATTTGATTTTACTCTATCTCGAAGGCATAAATAGCAGGCAGTGGCAGGGTTAAATAGAGAAATTGAACCGAGGACAGGTGGTATGGAGTAACCACCAAGGCCTCCAAGTTCTATTGCGATCCAACTTGTAGTTATATCATCATTCACTTTTTCGAAAAGTGGAGATCCAACGTTGTCAACTACCAGAACCATAGAAAATGCTTTTAATTTAGATTTAGAAACAGATTCTATAGAAATGGGGGTGACGGAGATTTCAGATTGTTGGAGTGCAAATTCGATGGAAATTGAAGTGGCTCCATCTCCGATAAGACCTATTTTCACGGTATAACTTGTGCATCACAGATGTTTATCCATTACGGGGGAGTAATTCGGTTGCAGTGGTTAATAAGTTCTCAGGAGGGCAGGTCTCGAGCAGGGGGTGGGTTAGCCGGAGGCGGAGGCGAGGTCTTCCTACATTAACCGGAACCGTTTCAGTTGTAATCAGATTTAGTTGTTCCAATAGTTGTTTAGTTCGTGAAAAAGTTGCCCTGCTTGCAATGCCTATATCTTCGCCCCAGCGTGAAAGATCATATAGAAGGAGTTGGTTGCGTGCTGCGATTAGTAAACTCAATGCAACTTCATCCATAAAGTCATAGGTTGATGGAAGTTTTTGGAGAGAGAAAAGAGCGGTGGAAAAATCGGATTGGAGAGTAGTTCCAAATTGGGACTGAAGCGAATCCAAGACTAGAGAGAAGGGAGGAGTTGCTATATGGAAAGGTATAGATTGAGACCACAGATTATTGTAGAAGGTGTAAACATCTTCGGTTATGGGTTGGGCAGGGGTAGTGAGTGTCAAGGTTGAATTTCCGGCGTTTATTATAGTGATGAGGGAATTGCTAGTTAGCAATAGCTCGTTCGTGGGCAAAGTTTCTGCAGTTCGGAGTTCCAAGAGTCCAGTACTAGACAGTTCAGATAGATAGCTAGCTGTAATAAAATCATTTGTCGTTTCTTTAATGATGGCCCCATCGGACAGTATTCTAATGGAGGGAGGGTCAATTGAAGTGAATAGTAGATTAGTTATAGAAGTAATTAGTCGCTTAGAGGGACCGATTAAAAAAATTTGTCCGATATTTTCAGAAAAAAGTGTTTGTAACGTGGAGTCCAAATCGCGATTGAAAATAGAATCCATTTTTCGTAAAAGGACTATTGATTTTCAGATATATACTTGTTTTGGCTTAAATGAGAGATACAGGATCCTATGGGAGTTTGAAAAAAAGTCACCCAATGTGTTGATTTAAATCAAAGATGAAGTAAAATTGTGGCATTGGGAAGCGTGAGTACATTGACTTCTTTTCCTTCGTCTGTTTGATATTCTTCCATAATTTTGATCGCGTCTGGATTTATTGAGACCTCAGATCCATCTATTTCGAGTTTAAGAATTCCATTTGTTTCAAGTTGGAGTTTTACATCGGATATGGGCATTTCCTTTATTGCAGAGACAATGGTGTCTGATTTTTCACGGAAAATTGGGCCGATTAAACTGTAGTCTATTTGGATATCGGAGGGTGCAAGATTAAGATCAGGCTTTCCAGATTTTAAAGAGATTGGGGCATTAATGGCAGCAGACAGATCCAATGTATCGATTTGGTTTATTCCGGGGATGTAAAGCTCTACAGTGCTTATTTTTTCGTTGAGTGCCATTCCAGAATTCGCTTTCCAAGAGCGGATACTTTGGGCTATGTCGATTATGAGTCCTCCGGAAAAACTGATATCAGTAGTATCGGATAATTCAGGGAGGTTCGTGGGCCAAGGTGATGTGTGGACACTGTCGGTTGTCTGAGGAAGTCGAGAATATAGTTCTTCGCAAATGAAAGGGGTGAAAGGGGATAGCATTACAATAAGTGCGTGTAATGTGAGATATAGAGTATGAAGTGCTGCAGATTTTTCGGGAGTCTGATCGCCGTATATACGGCCTTTAACTAATTCAATATAATTATCGGCGAGGTCGTGCCAAATGAAATCTCGTAGTTTTCTTAATGCGGAATCGAATCGATATTTATCCATGTCTTGCGATACTTCCAGTACTAACGAATTTAGTTTAGAGAATAACCACAAGTCAGCAGTTCGATATGATGGATTTTCCAAAGAGGGTAAATCATTGGAAAAGTGAGTTGATGAAAAACGGACGATGTTCCATAGTTTTGTTAAGAAGCGGGATGCGCTAATGACCTCTTTCCATTGGAATTGGATATCACTTCCAGGATGACCACCCAATGCTATTGCCTGTCTAAATGCATCTGCGGAATACTCTTCAATGACCTCGCTTGGTTGGACAAAATTATTTCTCGATTTCGACATTTTATAGCCATCATCTCCAAAAACCATTCCATTGATTAGGGCTTCTTTCCAGGGTTCTTTTTGCACTATTGCTGCGGTTCTCAATATAGTATAAAATGCCCAGGTTCGGATGATGTCATGTCCCTGTTCTCGAAGAGACGTGGGAGTAAAGGTATTTTCGGGCCATCCACGAACATATAAGGGAGTTATTGAAGAATCCATCCATGTATCCATCACGTCTGTTTCGGGTGACCAAGTGGAAGAACCACAATTGGGACAAGTTCCAATAGAAGGATTGGTTTCAGTGGGATCTATTGGCAATTCATCTTCTTGTGCAATTGCTATGTACTCACAGGAAGAACAAAACCAGGCAGGAATGGGTGTGGCAAATACACGCTGACGGCTAATAACCCAATCCCAATCCATACTTTCCGTCCATTCTTTTAATCGAAGGAACATGTGTGCAGGAATCCAATCTACAGACTCGGCTTTTTTGAGTATATCTTTAGAGTCTACCTTTACAAACCACTGCTCGCGGCTTAAAATTTCAATGGGCGTGTCACAACGCCAACAGACACCAACGGATTGGTCTGTGTTTTCACTTTTGGCTAAATATTTTTGTTCAGATAAGGAAGTTACAATTGCACTTTTTGCTTCATCGATTGTCAATCCAGCATAATCCCCAGCTAGTTCTCCGAGATGGCCATCCTCTGTGAAGACGTCTCGGAGTGGCAGATTATACTCAGCCCACCAGGCGACATCTTGTTTATCTCCAAAAGTACAGATCATAACAGCGCCGGTGCCAAATTCGGGATCGACTGAGTCATCTGCGAATAGATGAACTTCGTGTTCAAATAGCGGCACTTTGAATGACTTTTCAAGTGCCCAGGAATAACGAGAATCAGTGGGGTTGACAGCGATAGCAACGCATGCTGCTAATAATTCGGGGCGAGTGGTAGCTATTTGAATATCATTTCCTTCAGTTCCGGAGAATTTTAAATAGTGAAGGCTCGCTTCTCGATCTAGGGTTTCTACTTCGGCGTCCGCGATTGCTGTTTCACATCTAGGACACCAATTTACAGGGTGTTCACTTCGATAAATATGCCCTTGGGAATGCATTTTAAGAAAAGATAATTGAGTTGTTCCCCAGAAGTGGGGGTCCATGGTTCTAAATTCGTAGTTCCAATCTTGAGAAAATCCTAGATCCAACATGACCTGTTTCATAGATTGTATTTGTTTTTCGGTGTAGTCAGAACACATTTTTCGGAAGACATCTCGGGGGATATCAGTGCGGTGAATACTATTTTTCTCTTCCACTTTAACTTCTGTGGGCAATCCGTGGCAGTCCCAGCCTTGAGGAAATAAAACATCGTAGCCCTGAAGCCGACGGTAGCGAGCTGCGAAATCCATATAACACCAACCAAGTGAGTTTCCAATATGGAAATTTCCGGTAGGATAAGGAGGAGGAGTATCAATTACGTAGTCTTCTGCCCCAGTGTCTTCGTAGCTATATAGTTGAGATTCAAACCAATAGTCCCTCCATTTGGGTTCGATTTCTTTTGGATTATAAAGTTCTGGAAAATCAATCATATCTAACTTCTGTTAAAAATACGTCGAATAGTAAATTGGGAAATCTCTTCTATTTCTTTTCATGGTGCCCCCCAAACATGAATCTCATTGCGGAGAGAATTTTATCGGCGAATGGGCTCGACCCCTGAGAATTGAATCTAGCAAACAAAGCAGCTGAAAGGGCAGGGGCGGGGACCCCTAAATCAACTGCAGAATTGATAGTCCAACGTCCTTCACCACTATCTGAAACTCTTCCAGAATAAGTATCCAATCCAGGAGATTCCCGGAGGGCGGCTGCGGTGAGATCTAGCAGCCAAGAGCCAACTACACTGCCACGACGCCATAATTCTGCTACTTCTGCGATGTCTAGATCGTATTGATAATTTTGAGGATCTTCCATGGGTGCTGTTTCGGCGTCAATGCCAACATATTCTTTTCCTTTATTTGCGGATTTGAGTATATTGAATCCCTCGGCATAAGATTGCATAATGCCATATTCGACACCATTGTGAACCATTTTAACAAAATGTCCCGCGCCCCAGGGACCACAATGTAACCATCCATTCTCTGCAGGGGTGATAGTAGAATCGGGTTGGGTTCTATCGATGGAATTTATATCAGGTGAAAGAGCATCGAAAATTGGTCTACAATAATTTATGTCTTCGTCAGTCCCTCCTATCATAAGGCAATACCCACGATCTAATCCCCAAACACCGCCAGAAGTGCCGCAATCGATATAGCCAATATTTTGATCCGCTAGGCGGATTCCCCGGTCCCGACTGTGTTTAAAATTACTATTTCCATGATCGATGATGATATCCCCAGGACGTACGTGAAGGAGAAGTTCAGATAGGGTATCGTCGACAGATCCTGCGGGAATAACCATGAGGAAAACACTTTTTGAATCGGTTGTGTCGTGAACCGAGCTTACCAGTGTTTCAATATCATTCGCATAACCATCTAGAGCATCGTCTTCGAAGAGCTTCTTGGCTGCTTCGACATTTCGTCGGTATCCCCAAACTTCATGGTCATTGTTGCGCAATCTACGGGACATATACTCACCCATTCTACCGAGTCCTATGACTCCAATTTTCATGTGTCGTCTTTGTGGACAAGTGAACTTAAGGATGATTACTCGTTTCTATGAGGATAGATCTAAGGGGATTCGCCGGTTTCGAGGCGCAAGTTAGATACTGGATAAGCGACACAAGTGAGACAATATCCAGAATTGAGTTCGTCTTGAGATATCATTTCTTGATCATCGTGGAAGGCCAACTCCGCTGCAGAACCGTTGGTGATTTTACCTGCACAAGAGAGGCAACTACCTTCTCTGCAGGCGTAGGGCATGTCCCACCCCTGTTCCTCTCCAGCTTCAAGTAAAGTTTGGTTTTCTCGGACTTCGACCGTGAGTCCTTCTTTTACATACTCAATTTTAAATACTCTAGCGTCGCTGTCTGGGATGTCTTGGGGTCGATGTTTAGAAGATTCTTCGATTTCCGATCCCATATCTTCAGTGGAAGAATCGGTGGCAACAGAGGATCCAATTACTATGGCACCTGCGGCCCTACTCATTGGTTCCGGGAAAGTCGTCTCAGAAATTGCCAAAGCCCTTTGCGCTAAAATAGATGGGGCTATGTCTTCTTTGGATTGCCATTGTTGTCCTCTAGAAAAATGAAGACCTACAAAGGCAGCTGTAAGAAAGACGCCTAATGCCATACCCATTAAATCAACCATATTCCGGGTTATGGATGGCTAGTTTAAGGCGGTTTTGATCCCAGATCATAAAAAGAATATCTGAATTTTAGAAATATTGCTTAAAGGGAATGGATAAATTTATTGAAAGCTACTGGGGTGTAGAGATCAATGGAAAGATTGCAAGTAGCCGTTTTGGATGCGTCTTATAACGATGGCCATGCCCGTAGGAACTTTAGGAGAGAAATGGGAGTAGAAACTATTGAGTTTGATGTTACAAGAGGGGACTTGCCGCAGAATTTTGATTTTGATGCGATTGTTGTCACAGGGTCCCGTGCTTCTGTATATTGGGAAGATGAATGGATTGGAAATTTAAGGGAATGGCTTGAGGAATCGGTTAGAAGAGAAATTCCCCATCTTGGTGTTTGTTTTGGCCACCAAATTATGGCAGTGGTATTGGGGGGGAAAGTAGAATCGATGGGTGACTTTGAAATTGGATATAATGAAATTCAAAGAGTAGGGGAAAATAGGCTTTTGGAGGGAATTTCAGAGACATTTGTCTCGTTTTCTACCCACGGTGATGCGGTTGTTGAGATCCCACCTGGATCTCTACTGATTGCAGAAAATGAATATGGAATACAAGGATGGAATAAAGGGAATATATGGACTGTTCAATTTCATCCAGAATATGATTTGAAGACTATTGAAGATACTACACCTAAAAAAGAAGGCCCACTTATTCCTCGTGCAAAAATTGAAAAAATATTAGCAAAATCGACAAAGGTTACATATCATAAAATAAGCGAAACTAAGCGACTGTTTGATAATTTTATAGAATTGGTGTCGGAGGTGAAACGACATGGAACAAATTAAATTTGGGACAGATGGGTGGAGGGCGACTCTCGATATTTTTACAGCAGAGAGAGTTAATTTAGTAGGGGAAGCGATTGTGTCTTATGTTAGGTCTGTCGGTCTCGAAAAAAAACCAATAATAATTGTGCATGACGCCAGGGAATCATCTCCAATTTTTGTCAAGGGGTTATATGAAAAAATGACTCAATTGGGTCAAAATGTAATATGCGGAGATAGGGACTATCCAACTCCAATGGCTGCGTGGACAGTTGTGGATAGAGACCTTGCAGGTGCCATTGTGATAACTGCTTCCCACAATCCACCAGAATATAATGGGATAAAATTCATACCGGCAGACGGAGCTCCGGCCCTTCCAGAAGTAACTACAGAGCTAGAGAAATATTTAATGAATCCAAACAGCGTGCTGAAAGGAGGAGGAAAGGTGGAAGTGGTAGATTTTATGGGGCCATATGTCAAACATGTCAAGGGGCTAGTTGGAACGGACCTCAAAGGGTTGGAGGTTGTATATGATGCTATGCATGGTAGTGGAAGGGGGATTACAGATGAAATCCTTAGAGAATCGGGGGCAAATGTTAAATCGATAAGAGATTATTTGGATCCTACATTCGGTGGAACTCCACCAGAACCAAAATCCGAAAATCTAGAGTTGCTGGTTGGGTCTATTCAAAGTGGAGAAGGAGATATTGGAATTGCTAATGATGGGGATGCAGACCGGGTGGCGGTTGTGACCCCGCGAAGAGGGTGTCTTGATGGAAATTTGTTATTTGCAGTGCTTTATGAATATTTACTTGAAAGAGATACAGGTCCCGCAATTCGAACGGTTTCGACGACGTACTTAATTGATAAAATAGCAGAATTCCATGATGAATCAGTAGTTGAAGTTCCAGTGGGTTTTAAATGGGTTGCCCAAGCTATGAAAACTCACTCGGCCTTATTTGGGGGAGAAGACTCGGGTGGTTTTTCTATGAAAGGACATGTTAGAGAAAAAGATGGTATTTTAATTGCTCAGTTAGCGGCCTCGGCAGAAGTAGAAAGGTCATTGGATGAAAGAGTGGATTTAATTTTAGAAAGGCATGGTGAAGTTCACAATCTAACGCAAAATATAGTTTGCCAAGAATCAAAGAAAAAAGAAGTACTGAATAAAATTCATCAGGTCGTGGGGGATGAATTTTCAGGGGTTAAAATAAAACAGATTAATGCTATCGATGGGGTTAAAATTTTATTAGTAGATGGATCATGGATTCTCCTACGACCTAGTGGTACAGAGCCAAAAATGCGCATATATACAGAGGGAAATAGCAAGCACAGGGTTGAAGAATTGGTGAGGGCGGGGGAAGAGTTGATCAATGAATTAATAGGATCCTAGGTATCTTCCATCTGTTTTAGATGAAATTGAAAATCCTAATTTTTGGTAGAATTGCAGAGATTCCTTATCGAATTCGGCGATGAGAGGTTTGTTTGAGTTCTTAGCGGCAGTTTTCACGAGAGCGGATCCAATTCCTTGATCACGGCGCTTGGATCTAACGGCAATCACTTCTATAGTATTCCCAGTAGATACGAGAATGCCAAGAATCGTTTCGGAGGACTCTGCTACTAGAACTTCTTTAGAAGAGATTCTACTTTGAACGATTTTCAAGTCTAGTTGGAGCATAGATCCATCAATTATATTCATAACAGAAGGTAGATCGGGGATGGTGGCACTTCGGATGTTGAATCTACTGTATTCCACAAGAGCAGTATGTAAGTTGCAGGACAAAGGTTTACTGAATTAACCCCCACTGAGGACCGTTAATAATTTAGAATGAGCAGCAGTGACAGGGGAATCATGAGGTATAGGGATCCCATCTACCAATATTACAACTTCATTTGGAGATATGCCTATGTCTCGTAATAAGTCGACATATGTCTGGTTGGAAACATCAAACTCATGGGTGTCTCCACCTACAATTGAAAGTGTTGCTTTCACATAGTTTTTAGAATATCGATTGATTTTAGAGTATCGACTTTCCACGGGGTTTAAGATTGGGAAAGACGTCGAGAGAGCATGGATGATACTACCTCACCTGCGAAGGAGGGGATATGGATTGAAAAATACAGACCTAGATCACTATCGCAAATTGTTGGTCAAGAGGCGATAACCTCGAGGTTAAAAGGTTATGTTGAGAAAAAAGACCTACCGCACCTACTTTTTTCGGGTCCCGCGGGGGTGGGTAAAACGACGAGCTCTGTCGCTATTGCCCAAGAGATATATGGAGAGAAATGGAAGGAAAATTTTCTTGAACTTAATGCATCTGATGAGAGAGGAATTGACGTTGTTAGGAATAGAATAAAGAATTTTGCCCGGTCTTCTTTTGGGAAATATGACTACAAGATCATATTCCTTGATGAAGCAGATTCACTAACCAAAGATGCTCAAAGTGCTTTGAGAAGAACAATGGAACAATTTTCTCATAATACTAGGTTTATACTATCATGTAATTATTCCAATAGAATCATTGATCCAATTCAATCTAGATGTGCAGTATTTCGATTTCCACCATTATCGGATGAAGCCATATCAGAGAAGGTGAGAGAAATCGCAGGGGAAGAAGGAATAACGATTACAGAGGGGGGAGTGGGGGCAATTATATACGTATCCCAAGGGGACATGAGAAAGGCGATAAATTCACTTCAGGCTGCTTCAATAACAGGTGAAGAGGTTGAAGAAGATGGAGTGTATAAGACAGCCGCATCTGCAAGACCGGAGGACATACATTCGATGGTAGAAAAAGCACTAAGCGGAGATTTCATAGAAGCCAGAAAAATATTGGAAATATTGCTGATAGAAGGTGGAGTTTCGGGAGGCGATATAATAGATCAGATATATCGATCGGTGTGGGAATTCCAAGTGAATAATGAGAATGCAGTGCTAATGATTGATAGAATTGGGGAAGCGGAATATAGGATTTCGGAAGGGGCAAGTGAGAGAATACAATTAGAGGCACTTCTTGCGGCTATATCGATGAAAAGTTAGTAGAGAGAAAGGTGGCCAAGCCCGAAATCCTTTTGTTCGGATAGGCACGATACGGCCACAATGAGTGATTTGGAGAAAGAATACTTCCTTGATTATTTTGAAAATGAGGGATTTTTTCGAAGAGAATGCAAAGGTTGTGGGGTATTCTTTTGGACAAGAAATGAATCTAGGCATAAATGTGGGGAATCCCCATGTGAAGAGTATAGTTTTATCGGGAATCCGGGGTTTAATAAGAAATACACAGTAGATGAAATGCGGGAGAAATTCCTCTCATTCTTTGAAGAGAATGATCATACGAGAATTGATCCATATCCTGTTGCAGCTAACAGATGGAGAGATGATGTATTGCTAACTCAGGCTTCCATATATGATTTCCAACCTCTCGTCACTTCAGGAGAAGTTCCACCTCCTGCAAATCCATTGACAATAAGTCAGCCGTGCATAAGGATGCAAGATATCGACAATGTTGGCCGGACGGGCCGGCATACGATAGCTTTTGAGATGTTGGCTCATCATGCGTTTAATGTGCGGGAGGGAGGACCAGATGAGTTGGCATATAGTGGGAAAATTTATTGGAAGGATGAGACGGTTAGATATTGTGATGAATTTTTAAAGGAAATGGGTGCAGATCTACAGGAAGTAGTATACATAGAAGATCCATGGGTGGGTGGTGGAAATGCCGGGCCTGCTTTCGAAGTAGTATACAGAGGTCTAGAGTTGGCTACACTGGTATTTATGTCGCTTAAACTGGATTCGGAGGGAGAGTATGAGTTAAAAGACGGGCAGTCATATTCCCCAATGCAAACGTATATCGTGGATACTGGTTATGGTTTGGAGAGATGGGCGTGGGTATCCCAAGGTACGTCTACAATTTATGAGGCCATCTATCCGGAAATGATAGAATTGCTCGCTGGAGATGTGGGAATAGAACATACTGAAGAAGAGAAGAAGCTATTGAATGGTGCATCTATGTTGGCTGGAGAACTAGATATAGATAAATCGAAAACATTTGAGATTGCGAGGGATAAAATTGCAGAAGAGCTGTCTGTTACGAGAGAAGAATTAGAACGACTGATGGCACCCATGGAAGCAATATATGCCATTTCAGATCATTGTAGAGCATTGGCATTTATGCTAGGGGATGGAATAGTTCCATCGAATGTTGGAACGGGATATCTCGCGAGAATGGTTATTAGGAGGGCAGAGAGACTGTGTAGCTCAATCGGTGTGGAGATGAGATTGGAAGAGTTGATAGATATACAAGCAGAGAAAATTGGATACAATAACCGAGAAGTTATTAGGGATATTGTATGTGCAGAGATTGAAAGATATGGGGAAACTCTTGAGAGAGGATCTAGAAAAGTAGATCAAATCGGGAAAGATTATTCTAAGACAAGAGAATCGATACCAACTGAGAAATTAATTGAACTTTATGATTCTCATGGGATTCAGCCCGCGATGGTGAAGGAGATAGCAGAAGGGGTTGGGGCAATGGTGGAAATTCCTGATGATTTTTATTCTCTTGTTGCCGCAAGTCACGAGAAAAGACAAAGTAAAAAACAAACAAAAATAGAGAAACTATCAAAGGTGAAAGAAAATATTCGTAAAACTAAAAGGTTGTACTATGACGATCAAACTCAAACTCATTTTGACGCAAAGGTAGTGGAAGTAATAGACAACAAAGATGGATCGTTCGAATTGGTTTTGGATCAAACTTTGTTTTACCCTGAAGGGGGTGGACAGCCTTCAGATCTGGGAAATATATCAAGTGGTAAAGCAAAGGTGAGAGTGGTAGATGTGCAGACAGAGGGTGGAATTATTTTTCACAATGTCGATGGGAATATAAAAGTTGGAAGTGCGGTTAGAGGAGAGATTGATAGTGGAAGAAGACAGCGATTGATGCGGCATCACACCGCGACGCATATTCTGGTTCACTCAGCTAGGCAATTGCTAGGCGAACATATACGTCAGGCAGGGGCTCAGAAAGGAGTGGACAATTCCAGGATAGATATACAACATTATCGAAAATTAAGTAGAGAAAATATCAGAGATATCGAAGCGATTGCAAATAAAATTATTGTTGAGAACACGATGATAGAGCAGGAATGGCTTGACAGGCATGAAGCAGAACGACAACATGGGTTTGATTTATACCAAGGAGGAATACCGAAAGGGGTAGATATCAGATTGATTCATGTTGCAGGGGATGTGCAAGCTTGCGCAGGGACACATGTGAAGAGAACAGGAGACATAGGGATTATTAAGATAGTGAATACAGAGAGGATTCAGGATGGTGTTGAGAGAATAATTTTTGCAGCAGGGGATGCTGCGTTGGTAGAGATACAAAGGACAGAGGACATATTGGTAGAAAGTGCAGATATGCTGAATATATCTCCTGCAGAGGTTCCCAAAACAACGCAACGATTTTTTGAAGAATGGAAAGAAAGAGGAAAATACATAGATAATTTGAGACGCGAAGTGGCTAAAAATCGTGGCGGAGAGGGGGCAAAAGAAATCGAGATAAATGGCTTAATAGTGGTGATTCAGAGGATTGACACAGATATGGAGCAGCTCAGGGAGATTGCGAATGCAATAGTAGAGGAAGGAAAGGTTGCAGTATTGGGCAGTGGGGATCGTGGGGCAAAAATGGTTGTGGCAGTGCCAACTGGTGGGGAGCTGAATGCAGGGAAAATATTGAATGGTTTAGCAGAAATGATAGGAGGAAAAGGAGGAGGTTCAGCAGAATTTGCGCAGGGTGGAGGACCAGAGGTTGATAAACTCGATCTAGCGCTAGAATCAGTAGAGGATCTAATAGCCTCAAGCGACTAGTTTGCAAATTACTTTTTCGGATTGATTACGAACACGACGGGAGTTGAACCCGCGACCATCGGATGACTCCCCCCAACACTATGCGTGAAGAGGATAGAAGTCCGACGCTCTGTCCAGGCTGAGCTACGTGTCCTATGCTTACTAGTGCTTTCAAGGAACAAAAATTGCAGGGTTCAATGTCGGTAAGTACGAGACATTAAGCTCGTACAAAATAAAATAGTATTATGGAGATAATTGGAATAGTTGGACTTCCAGGAAGTGGGAAAACAGAGATATCCAATTATGCTCAGGAGAAGGATATACCAGTCATATCGATGGGCGACGTTATTCGAAGGGAATGTTTAGAGAGAGGATTGGAACCAGCAGACCACCACGGGGAAATTGCAAAGAAACTTCGGGAAGAGTTAGGAAGGGATGCAATAGCTAAGTTGACTATTCCTCTAGTGCAGGAAGCGATAGGAAAAGGAAAAGGGGCAGTAATAGATGGAATAAGATCGGGAGATGAAGCGAAAGCATTTAGAAGGGAATTTGGAAAAAAATTCAAACTATTGAAAATCGAATCTCCATTTGAATTGCGTTTGAAGAGGATTGGAGAACGGGGGAGAGATAATCCTGAAGTAGAAACGCTAGAACAAAGGGACGATAGAGAATTGGGATTTGGTTTAGGGGAGGCGATAGAGAGTGCAGAGATTGGGATAGAGAATATAGGAACGATTGAAGAATTGCGTTTGGAGATTTCAAAACTGATTAGGTGAAATCATATTAAGAAAAATATAGTGGTTAAAAGTACAAATATACCGAAAACGTCGCAAAGGTTGGTCACAGTGGGGATGACAACATCGTCGGGATCTAGGCGGAGTAGGTATGAAGAGTAAGTTGTAATTAAAGCAATTATGGCCGTGAAAATGGAAATTAGTATGCCACTGAAAGTGGTGATTAAAACTATTTGGAATAGCCCTAATAGAGGTTCAAAAACTATGGTTGAGACTACCCAGGTTATCGCGCCAATGAGAGGGAAAATGGTGATAGATAGGGCCATGGTAGAAAGGATATTTCCAGTTAAGTGATAGTTACTAAATTTGAATTCCAGAAGCCCTAGATGGAATGCTGTAGAAAGTCTAGCAGAGAGGGTACTGCCAAGGCTTCCGGCAGTTCCTATGATAACAGGGACCAAAACCAATAATGAAGGATATTGGAAGAGAGTGGACTCAAAAGAGGACAAAACTAGTCCCATGGCGATCTCTATAGAAGTAAGGACTGCTAAAACAGGTAACATTGTTTTAGTGATAGATCGCATAGACCATGTCATATCAGCCACCCCCCATAATTATTCGGACTGCGAGGAGTAGAAATGAGAGTCCAAAGATGTCACCTATAGTTGCAACCAGAGGTCCTACAATAGTATCAGGATTCAGTCCATTTCGGTAGGCAGTGAAAATAACAGATATGACAGCAGTTATAAGCACGACTCCAGAGAATATTCCTGCTATCAATGCTATTGAAAGCAAAATGCCTAGAGGTGCGACTGGTTCGAATAGGAAAGTGAGTAAAAAGTAGGCGAAAATTGCCCCGATCGCTGCTGCAGATAACGCATTGATAAATGATGCAAAAACTACAGCTTTGATTCTATGATCTGAAAAAGAAATTTTTGGTTCTATGAGGCCCTGGTGGAGTCCTGTTGAAATTCGTGCTCCAAGAGACCCATAGACATTCCCCCTTATTGCTAGAAGGGCAGGGACCAATACTAGTAGTCCAGGGATTGCCTGCAACTCTGCTTTCATACCTCCAAGAATCAATCCTGCGATGATCCCACCAAGACTACTTAGAACGAGAGCAGGAAGACCCTCAAAATAGGCTTGAGTGGTGAGTTTCCGGAGGTTCATGTGGGTCATCTCCTTCTAACATATTATCCAAGAAGGGGTGGGGAATGTTAAAACGGCACCGTATTGCGATTTGAATGTAAAAATGGAATTATCTGAATAAGTCTAGATGGTCCATTCCCCCTCCTTTCTGCATCCGTTTCATAAGACGTTTTAAATCACCTTGTCCAAGTCCTTGCATTTGTTTGATTCCCTTTTCCATATTTCTATGTTGAGAAAGTAGCTCTCTAACTTCGTCTTCGCTTGTGCCAGAGCCTCGAGAAATGCGTTCTATTCTACTAGCACCTATGGTGCGAGGATTTTTTAATTCAGAAGGTGTCATGGAGTTCATGATTATATCATAGGTTACCATTTTATCTTTCGTCAAATCAACTGCCTCAGTGGAAATTTTGTTCAGAGAACCCTTTCCGAGGCTAGGCATTAAATCAAGAATTTGGTCCAATGGGCCCATTTTATTCATGGCGCGCATTTGTCGGCGCATATCGAGAAGGGTGAATGGGCCTTTTAGCAGTGACATGGGGTCCCAATCTTCGTCTTCATCTGCAAATTCTTGCATGGCGCGCTCGAGTCTCTCTGTAAGTTGTCTTAGATCACCCATACCAAGTAATCGAGAAATGAATCCATTTGGTTCAAATCGGTCTATATCTTGGATAGTTTCTCCAGCGCCTATGAAAGCGATAGAAGTATTTGTTTCGTGGATTGCAGTAAGTGCCCCTCCACCTTTTGCAGTACCATCAAATTTTGTTATGATAACGCCATCAATTCCTATTGCTTTGTGGAAGAGTTTTGCTTGGTCTTTTGCCCCTTGACCAAGGGCAGCATCAAGTATTAGAAGGGATCTATCGGGCTTGACGATGGATTCTATTTTTTGTAACTCGGTGATAAGATCATCTTCGAGGGCGTGCCTCCCTGCTGTATCGATGATTTGAATATCAGTGTGTTGCGTGGCTTCCATCCCAGACTGAAGTATTTCGAATGGGTCTTTGGAACTAGAGTCGCCGTAGAATAGTACCTCGGCTTTTTCTGCCATTTGTTTTGTTTGATCATATGCACCAGGACGGAAGGTATCTGTTTGAATTATCGAAGAAGAAAGTCCTTTTGTAGAGAACCAACGAGCTAGTTTTGCCGCTGTTGTCGTTTTTCCAGATCCCTGCAATCCAACTAATAGTATTTTTTGAGAACTAAGTGGAATATCAGAGCTATCTCCGATTAGATTAACAAGCTCTTCATATACTATTTTGAGAACGTGATCACTTGCAGATGCTCCAGGGGGTGGCTCCTGGTCACTAGCTCGTTCCCGAATGGAGTTGGAAAGAGACATGACTAGTTCGACGTCAACATCTGCCCCTAGAAGAGCTCTTTGGATATCTTTGATAACTTCACTTAATTCCTCTTGAGAAATACGTGATTTTCCTCGAAGTTTATCGAGAGATGCTCGTAGGGAATTTCCGAGATCGCCAAGTACCATCAGTAATGGTAGATGTCAGAACTTTAAATCATTATCAGTGTGAAAAATATACAGGAAAATCGAGATTATTGTTTATGTGTGAAAATCATGGGAGACCCACTAGGAGTTGTAGTGATACAAAGGTTCATAGGCTCGTCTAGGTTGAGACTAGTCAGATCTTTTTTACAAATTAAGAGGTTGTGGAAAGGGTTGTCGCAGGATGGGCAGGCGATAGCAGTGGTATTTTGATATGTTTTTAAAGCAGCATTTTCATGCCGAGGTGTCAGGAAGGATAATAACTCCTCGAATTGAGTGGTCATGATAGATAGATGGGTTGCGAAAAATAAATCATTTACTCTAAAACGCCATTACAAGAACTACCACATATATGAAGATTCAATTTAGTAAATTATCGACAAAGGTGATCGAATTGAAAGGCTCTAAATCTTCATATTCTTGGCCAGATCCGAGGAAAAGTATTGGTTTTTTAATAGCATGGGCGATTGAGATTGCTGCCCCTCCGGAAGTATCTGCATCAGTTTTTGTTAAAATGACCCCATTGATGGGTGCCATTTCGTTGAAATCACGTGCTCGATTGATGGCATCTTGTCCGGCTATTGCTTCGTCGACAAAAATAGTTAGGTCGGGGGAAACTACACGGTTGATTTTCTCTAACTGAGACATGAGGTCTTTATTTGTGTGAAGTCTCCCTGCAGTATCGCATAAGACTACATCCATCCCATGTGCTTTTGCATATTCTACAGCGTCGTAAAGAACTGCGGTGGGATCCCCGCCCTGTTGATGTGTGATGAGTTTCTTTCCTAGGGCTTCTGAGTGAACATTTAATTGCTCATTTGCTCCCGCGCGATAGGTGTCTCCGTTTGCTAAGACGGTAGAATATCCCATAGAATCGAGAAAATGGGCAAATTTGGCTAAAGTGGTAGTTTTCCCAACCCCATTTACACCGACAAAAATTATCACCACAGGAGGGGGGTTGGAAGATAAAAATGATTTAAAATCAAATGTGCTTTCGTCCAACACTGAAAGTAGTGCTTTTTTCAAAGTTTCCTCCACGACATTGTCTATTCCCGTTGTTATTTTTCTAGTAGTTCCAACTAGATCTTTTCGGACCGCATCAATTATCGCATCTACTACACTTATCTCTACGTCGGAAGACAGGAGGGATAGCTCAAGATCGTGGAGAGGAGATGAGAGACCTTTCTGATCAAAAATGGCCTTCCCTTGTGCCAAAGAAGAAGCTTTATCTTTGAGACTAATGGTTTCGGATGGCGTTTCTTCTTTGGTATCACTTGCAGGGAGTACATCCGATTCAGGGGGAGAATCCTCGAACGTGGATTTTATTTCTTTTTTGAAACGTTTGAGAGAAGACTTCAGGCTTTCGAACATAGTATACTATTCTGCCTTATATAACCGCACCCCATCTTGGATTATTTTCTCCGCCAATACTGCGCATTTGATACGCATGGGAGTTACTTCTACTCCCAATAATTCTAGGATATCATCGCGATCCAATTCATAAATTTCATCAATTGTTTTTCCTATGACAACTTCAGAAAGCATGCTAGCTGCAGCTTTGCTTATTGCACACCCTTCCCCTCTAAATGCTATGGCGATAATAGTGGTTTTTTCTTCGTCTAATTTGACATCGAATGTATATTCATCCCCACAGGATATATTTTCGCCAGTGTGAGTGAATGTTGGATCGTCTAATTTCCCATAATTGCGTGGATATTTATAATGATCTAGAATTTGCTGTCGATACATATCGGCTCCCAAAGACATATTCGAGTTGGATATGCCCTTGAGTAGTAAAATATTTATGATTATTTTTTTAGATCAATTAATCTGAGAGAAAACCAAGTGTCTCTTCAATTCGGCCTAGCTCGGGTCCGGTGGTATTTCCTCCTGAGACGTATCCATGAATATTGGCAACTAGACCGGATCCAATCAAGGGACCACCATAATTGATAGATCCGACATCGACTGGAGTTCCAAAGTGTTTTTGTAACTGGTTGAGTTCACTGTCAGAAGTGAGAGGGGGGCAAAGTACACCATTATTGGTAGCCACAGCCGCAGTTCCTACAGTGGGAATTCCCGCAATGGTACAGCGAATTACAGGGACATCGAGGGTCTGTTCTATTGTGGACACAGCTTTATCACTCAGATTTCCATGGGCACAAGCCCCTTGGTCGTTTGCCAATACAATATTTCCAACAGCATTGATATCGCCGGGGAGTTCTTTGAGTGGTAAATCTGTTTCAGAAGTTATGTTTTTCCTCTCGGATGCAGTTAGCTGAGAACTTGTGAGTAGGCCGGAATTATTACCACAGAGAAGTGCACCTGTTGTGATAGATCCACCTATGGTTGTTTCAATAGCATCGACTCTTAATTCGGAGCAGAGGCCATCTATTAGATCTTCATCTATATTTGGCATGATGAAAAGATAGTCATCTGTTACTGTGAGAAACACACCTACGCAAGAGGCACTAGATATATTAGTCTGAAACACGGCTAAGCTGCATATTCTGCCTCGACTACACTTAGCCCATCTTCTTCAAACAAAGCTGCACGGACGCGTATGTTGGGAGGAGGGTGCTTTTGGCCACGTGCCCAAACGATCTTGTTGATCGAGGGGTCGAGTCTTATTTCATCGAGGGAGACCTTAAAATGTTTTGCTAGATGCTGTCGGATTAGAGATATAGCTTTATCTGCACGTTTGTAGGATGGAACGGCAGTTACGCCACGCAGGGGGATCGTAACGACTCGTTCATCGAAGTTACTTGAGCTCATTCGTCTGTATTACTAAGGCGCCAATGGCGTCGTTTTGTATTTCTGATGGTTCCTCGATTAGTTTTTAAGATAACCCAAACAGGAACTCGACTATTCTGACGGTCAAGCTTGGCTAACCTTTTTTTCTTCGCTTTAGATTTCTTGACCATGGATGGGGTGTATCTATTGCTTAGTCTATTAAAACGCTATCCTTTCTGTTTTATCAGGAAATGTTCAAGCCAAATTATAGAGGAGAGGTTCGCAGGGGAGAGAGGTATAGTGAAAATGGAGGTCGTAGGGCTTAACTTAGGGCCAAACATAGTATAAATATGGTCGGACAAGAAGAAGACAAAAGTTGGAAAGAAGAACGTGGAAATGAGAACCCATATGAGGGGTTTGATTTAGATCCCAGAGTCTTGACAGTAGACATAGATCCTAGATATATAGATCCTGTTGATTCTCATGTATTGCCAGACCTGCTAGATGAATCCACAATACCGAAAGATCTAGTCGAAGTGGATGATTTGATGGAAATTGGATTATCATACATGATGATAGATCGATTTGAACAAGCAATTGATTCATTTTCGCGTGTTATTTGGTTTACAGAAGATAACGAATCCCTTCAAGAAGCATGGGTGAATAAGGGTGTTGCGCACTCAGGGTTAGAAGAGTGGGATGAAGCCATAGGATCATTTAGAGAGGCGATAATAACTGATGAAAAGGGGAAACACATCGCGACTGCAGAAAATAACCTTGCGTTTGCATTGTGGGAATTTGGGAAGGATGAAGAGGCACTAGAACACGTTGAAAGAGCTATTGAAGTGGATGATAGATTTGCAGAAGCGTGGTACAATAAGGGATTTTTCTTGAACGAAAGGGGACTTTTTGATCAAGCGTTATATTGTCTAGATAATGCAATTGGACTAGGGTATCGTAGTATAAATGTACTCCAAGAAAAACTTCGTTCGTGTGATGCTCTTGGAGATTATGAAGAGGGACAAAAGATTAGCGAAGTTATTGAGTTGATGGAGAAATAAGATGAAAGATAAAAAAATGATTCTAAAAGAGAGAATGACAGATCAAGGATTGTTGGTTTCGTTGTGTGATGGAGAGGTGATAGGGAAAACTTTCAAAGAAGGTAAAATTTCATTGACAGTTACAGAATCATTTTATTTGGGGGAAGAGGCTGAAGAAGAAACTATCAAAGAAAGTTTAAAAAACGCTAGCATAGCAAATATTATGGGGAAGGAATCGGTCAGAGTAGCGATAGAAACGGGGATAATTAGTGAAGATCACGTTCTGAAAGTTGGGGAAGTTCAGCACGCGCAATTTGTGCGTTTATGAAAATGACTATAGGTAAAATATAGTCAGGACCGAAGGTTAATTATCACTTCGGGTTAAATTGCCAATACGAGATATGTCAGGGTCAAACATACTAGATACAGAAAAGATAAGGAGGGATTTTCCAATACTAGATGTGGAAGTTAGAGAAGGAGTTCCACTAGTATACCTTGATAGTGCTGCGACTTCACACACACCGAATATAGTGTGCGAATGCATAGAAGAATACTACAAGAAAATTAATTCTAATATACATAGAGGCACGCACAAATTGAGCATGGATGCGACTGATGCATATGAGGAAGCCCATGATAAAATGGTTGAGTTTGTAGGAGGATCTGACCGTGAGGAAATGATTTTTACAAAAAGTACTACTGAATCTATTAACTTAGTGGCTCAATCGTGGGGATTGAGAGAGCTTGAGGAGGGTGATGTAATAATACTGACAGAAATGGAACATCATGCTTCTCTAGTAACGTGGCAACAGATTGGGAAGAGAACGGGAGCTACCGTGAAATATATCAAAATTGATGATTCGGGAAAACTAGATATGGAACATGCAAAAGAGATAATTGACAAGGATGTCAGGATGATGTCATTAGTCCACGTATCTAATGTTCTTGGAACGGTGAATCCAGTAAAAGAACTATCAAAAATGGTACATGAAAATGGGGGTTTAGTACTAGCCGATGGTGCCCAAGCGGCACCTAGTATGCCAATTGATGTTAAAGAATTAGATGTTGATTTTTATGCTTTTTCGGGCCATAAAATGGCAGGACCAACAGGAATTGGTTGTCTTTATGGGAAAGAAGAAATACTAGGGGTGATGGAACCATTTATGTACGGTGGCGAAATGATTCGAAAAGTCACATTTGACTCGTCTTCGTGGAATGACCTTCCATGGAAATTTGAAGCGGGAACCCCACCAATTTGTCAAGGGATTGCTCTTGCTCGGGCCGCAGATTATTTAGAAAAAATTGGCCTAGATAAAATTTGGCGCCATGATAATGAACTATCAGAATATACGATGAAATCGCTTTTAGAATTTGAAGGCGCAGAAATATATGGCCCCCCTATTGGTGAAGAGAGGGGTGGATTGGTATCATTTAATTTAGAAGTTCCCCACGCACATGATATTGCATCCATCCTTGATGACTACGGTATTGCTACTCGGGCGGGAGAGCATTGTACCCATCCACTTCACCGAAAGTTGGGTATTTCAGGAACGGTTAGAGCTTCTTATTACTTATACAATACGATGGAAGAAGTTGACAAATTAATTGCAGGAATTGAAGAAATCAAGAAAATATTCGAATAGTCACATCAAGATTGGAAAGGCACTGCTCGTGTGGATGTGGCTTTGAAGGTAGCCACTACGGGTGAGCCAAGTTCGAAATTTAATTGTTGGAGGCTTTCTAGAGAAACTAGAGCTATCATTGTGATATCAGACCCTACATCAAAAATGACTTCTGCGATTGCTTCATGGGAGTTGATTGAAGTGATGACCCCGACGAATCGATTTAGTGCACTAGTTACTATGGAAGAAGAAGTGAAAGGGGGAGAATGAAGTGTGATAGAATCAGATCTCAACGATACTTGCACATATTCTGCATCTGTGAAAAGAAGAGCTCTAATTGGTCCTGCAGAAGTAAGTATTGTTGCGAGTTCACCATCTCTAGATAGGACTTGTCCTTGTAATACTATTTCTTCAGTTCCGAGAATGTCAGCGAAAGTTACTTCTAATCGGGAGAATCGATCTAATAATCCATAAGCATTTTTGGTCAAAGAGCTTCCTCCGCCCCCGGGGCCACCACGTGTTCGAGTTAACAAAGGTCCAGAATGCTTTTCTAATTCCTGAATACGTTTGTGTGCTCGAGAATAGGACCTCCCAAGAGAAGAAGCAGCAGAATTTAGAGATCCATGCTTTGCTACAGCTTGTAAAAGAAGGGCATCTTTTGAATTGAAAGAGACAGAACCGATTCGAAAATGGAGATCGAATTCATTTTGCATGAATTGCATAGAGTGTAGAGATATAAAAGAGGTTATGTCTAATCGGACATAATGATAACTGTTATGTCAAGAGGGACATAATGATTAACAAAAGGGGAAAGGGGAATGAGAATGACACGTAGAGAGTTGATTTTTTTACCATTCATGTGGTCCATTTTACAGATAGGGGGATGCTTAAAACGGAATGGAGGTGGTTTAAATGGGGAGTGGGGGACAAATAGGGATCCAGTCTATTTACTAGTTGCCGGGAGTCTTCTAACAGCAATGGAAAGAGGTATGAAAAATGAGATTAAGATTCCACTGAGGGTTGAAGCCCATGGTTCGGTGGCCATTGCTCAATTGGTTAAAGATGGATTGAAAAATCCAGACATAATCTCAGTGTCAGATCCAATATTGTTTGAAAGATTGATAGAACCTAAATGGCATGTTGAATTCGCTACAAATCAAATGGTTGTTGCATACAATAAAAATACAGACGGTGGAAAGTTAGTTGCAAAAAGGGGAGAAGAAAAGTGGTATGAACCAATATTAAGAAATAACATAAAAATAGGGAGAACAGATCCGAATTTAGATCCATTGGGATACCGAACACTATTCCTATTGGAACTAGCGGAGTTGTATTATGAGAAGATAAATCTTAAAGATGAAATCCTATCCAAGAGTTGGGTTTTTCCGGAAATTGAACTGATGAGTTATTTTGAAATAGGTGGGATTGACGCAGCTATTGTGTATAAGAATATGGCTGTTGAACGAGGATATGACTACATTGAACTACCCCTAGAAATAAATCTAAGTTCTCCAGAGAAAGTGAATGATTGGTATTCCAAGGTCAGATATAAATTGAATAGTGGGGAGATTGTTCGGGGAGATGTCATAAAATATGGTTCGACTATTTGGTCGGAGGAATTTGATGCAGCTATTGTGAATGTTTTTGAAGAACATATTAAGGGAAATTATCTCCGGGAATTTGGATTTTACATCCCAGAAGCATATCCGAAGATTGTTGGAGATGTTCCAGATGGAATTGAAGGAGTGTTGGATAGATGAAAGGTAAAATCTCTACCATAGGGATTTTGGGAGGAATTCTCATGGTGTACTACATCGTCCCTGTCGTTTCATTGTTGTTTTGGAAAGCTAATGGTGCCATAATTCCAAGTATCATGAGTGAAGAAGTCATCTCTGCGACGATTACATCTGTGGGTACTTCGATAGGCAGTGTGTTGATTTCGTGTGTGTTGGGGATTCCGCTCGCATATTTTCTTTCGCGGACTGAGTTCAGGTGGAAAAATATTGTTTTATTCATAGTTTTTTTACCATTGGTGTTGCCCCCAATAGTTAGCGGGATGGTGTTGCTCACATTATTCGGACCAGGATCAATTTTGGGTTCTTTGGCTATGGATTCGGGTGTGTCATTGACCCAATCACTGGTAGGGATAATACTTGCGCAAGTATTTGTTGTATCTCCATTTGTTGTGATTGCGGCGAAGGTGGGATTCGACGCGGTTAACGAAAAACTCGAATATGCCTCAAGGGCCCTGGGGAGAACAAAAATTGAGACTTTCTGGAAGATTACATTACCACTATCGATGAGAGGGATAATTGCAGGAATGATGCTCGCTTTCGCTAGGGCAATGGGGGAGTTTGGTACAACTATAATGATGGCATATTATCCAAGGACTATGTCAACACAGATATGGGTTTCATTCATTACAGGAGGGATTGAAAAGGCATTCCCAATGGCAATATTGTTGTTAGGAAGTTCAGTGGTCGTAATATTATTAATCAGCTTATTAGGACAAGAAGTCAGAGGTAGCTATGCTCCATATTAAATCAATAGTCAAATCTATTGGAGATTTTACACTGGGGCCAATGGAGTTGACAGTGGGAAATGAAATTTTGGTGATTTTGGGACCTTCTGGTTCGGGAAAGACCACATTATTGAATGTAATTGCAGGGATTTTGCAGAGGGATGGTGGAGAAATTTTAATGGGAGAAATTGACATATCCGAAGAACCAATAGAAAATAGAAGTACTGCTATTGTATTTCAAGAGGATACTTTGTTTCCGCATATGACAGTTAGGGAAAATATCATGTATGCGAATGTAGAAGGGGAAAATATTTCGAAGGTTATTGATATTTTTGGGGTTGGGAAAATACTAGATCGGTCTATTGATACATTATCAGGAGGAGAGAAAAATCGAGTTGAGTTGGCACGCGCAATGGCATCTAAGCCGAAGATGTTGTTGTTGGACGAACCACTAAGCAGTTTGGACTATCCGGTTAGAAAGAAGTTGAGCACGGATCTGCGGAAGATATTGAAACGGATTGGAATACCGGTAATATATGTAACTCATGACAGAGATATTGCGTGGGAAATTGGGGATAAAATTGCAATTATGTCAGGCGGAAAAATATGCCAAATCGGAACACCAAAAAATGTATTTAAAAATCCTAAAACAGTGGTTGCTGCAGAGATAACAGGAGAATCAAACATCATAAAGATGGTCGTGGGTAAAAGTGGAAGGTTGGGGCACATAGTTGAGTGGGGAGACTACAAACTAGAAACCCAAGTAGATGGATTAGAAAGTGGCAGAGAAGTGCAGGTATGTATACGCCCAGAGGATATCGTTTTGAGGAAACGTGGTGAAGGTAAAAATTGGGTAAAGGGGGCGGTTATTGAAAAAATATTTAAAGGACACAGATATGCGGTGGAATTGCACATAGAGGGTGTAAGAGATCAAATTCGGGCGTATGTATCTTTAAATCAGAATGAGATTGAAAATTTAGAAGAGGGAATTCCAGTGAGAGTGTGTTTTCCAAAAGAATCCATCAAGATAATTTCAAACGGATGAAATTAGTAAAGTTCTTCCTATGGGGTATCTCATTGGAGTGTATGCCTATGTTCTCAATTCAAGGACGGTTTCGGTCAGGGACTCAATGGGCTCCGTTTAAAGTGGAGATAGATGCCCAAAACTCCGATCTTGCTGTCGAGCATTGCTATGCTAATTTTGGTAGTAAACATCACTTAAAACGGAATCAAATTATAGTTGAAGAGGTCTCATCTGATGAGTCAAGCTGACCCTGAACTCCAAGCATTATCTCAGATGATGATGGAAATAGAAAGCAGATTGGAAGTACTCCATGGCGAACTACAAAACTTACAGATGATAAAAGAAGATGTGGAGATGGCAATGGTGTCGATGGAATCTATTTCTACAGAATCTACCATCCAAGTCCCCCTTGGAAGTGAAACTTATGTTCGTGCTTCGGTGGTAAATGATGATGAATTCATTGTAGGGATAGGTGGCAATTATTCTCAAGGTCAGAACAAAGAGCAAGCGAAAATACTTCTTACGGAAAGGTCTCAGACAATAACATCTCGAATAGAAAATATTTCAAAAGCAATTGAAGAGTTAAAAGCCCAGGGTGTAAAATTAGGTCAACAGGCCCAAGAACAATTCTCCAACCTACAATAAAATAAAAATTATATCGAATAACTTGAGATCTGTAGAGTTATTCCGATTTAAGTCCGCCACCTTCAACAAGCATGATTGCCTCCCCATCCGCTAGGTTGGGGGCATCAACTAAACGGACTACCCGTTTAGTCCCTTTTGATTTTCGGAGGTATAATCTGAAAGTAGAGGTATGTCCAAGGATATTTCCACCTATTGGACGGGTAGGATCCCCAAAGAAAGAATCGGGATTGGAAGAAACTTGATTCGTTACGAGGGTGGCAACATTGTACAGGTCGTTTATTCGCATTAAATCATGAAGATGTTTATTAAGTTTTTGTTGACGAGAAGCTAAAGTCCCTCTACCAACATATTCTGCACGGAAATGGGCGGTAAGAGAATCAACGCAAACGAGTCGGATGGGGAATTTAGAATCCGAAGATTGACCAACTAGCTCCTTCGCTTTTTGTGCAAGTAGCATTTGATGGTTTGAATTAAAAGCCTTAGCAACGTGGATATTCTCAAGTACAGATTCGATCAGAGCCTCGATAGCAAATTCGTCTTCAGGGGATCCGTCAATTCCATGTAAACGCATTGTCGCTGCTTGGGTATCACTATCAAGACCACGAACCATATCGTCGATTCTTTCTGGGCGGAAGGTATCTTCGGTGTCGATAAAAATGGCAGATCCTTCGAGTCCTCCTAATTCTCTTGGAAGTTGGACATTTACAGATAGCTGGTGAGTAACTTGAGATTTTCCAGATCCAAATTGACCATATACTTCAGTTATAGATTGCGTCTCAACGCCGCCACCCAACAAGTCGTCTATCTCAGAAACACCCCATGTGAGTTTTCCAATTAGATCTCTTCGTTTTTTGACTTCTGTTGCCGTTTCAAACCCACCAATATCAGAGTTTTCCCTAGCGGCTTGTATAATATCTGATGCAGTGCTTTCCCCGATATCTGCAGTACTAGATAGCTCCATGGGACTTGCAACTGCTATGGCTTGATAAGAATCGAAGCCACTGTCTCGGAGTTTCTCTGCTGTTGCAGGTCCAACACCGGGTAAATCTTCCAAAGAGGTCTCAGGTTTCTTTGGAGTTTCTTCTTGTTCAGGGATACTTGGTTCCATAACGGATTGGTGTTAGAGCAGGGGGGATATAAACCTCCGTATACAGCGTAGTGAAAGTGTAAATGTAAACTAAATAAAATTATAAAGTCGCCCTATGTGATGATTTGGTGGGATCTAAATAGAAAAAGAACTATCAAATTTTTATTTTATTTATCAAATGATGGATAATGAATTTTATATCTCTGGCAGCATGAATTTGAGTATGGTTAAAAGTTCAATCGTGTTTGGGGCGTCACTAGGAATCATAGTTATTGGATTGGTATTGTTATTGTATGGAGAGTATGTCCAGCAAAAAGAACTAATTTGGGGAGGGGGCCTGCTTGCCCTAGCAGGAGTTGCAATCCAAACATATCAAATCTCGCTGCAAAAAGAGTGATTGGATTTTAGAAATTATATTGGAGTTCGTTGAGACGTTCGATTCGTTTTTCCATGGGAGGATGGGTTGAGAAGAGTTTACCAATGAACCCTACCTTAATTGGGATTATAAAGAACGCATTCATTTCGGATTGGGATGTTAATTCGCCTGCAGGGGGAATCATTGAAATTCCAGTAGAAATTTTCCGAAGTGCAGAAGCTAGTGCGGCGGGGTTTTGAGTTATTTCTGCGGCACCTCTATCGGCAGCAAACTCTCGATATCGAGAGAGTGCTCTTATTAACAAATAGGAAATGATCCAAACTGCCAACGAAATGGCTACCGCGGCCCAGACAGGGGCGGCGGCTCGGTTGTTTCTCCCACGGCCAAAGAAGAACCCCCAACGGACGATGAAAAATGCGATGGTAGATAGGAAGGATGCAATTGTCATAGTGGTGACGTCTCTATTTTTAATATGCGCAAGTTCATGTGCAATAACGCCCTCCAGCTCATCTTCGTTTAATAAGTTGAGGAGGCCTTCTGTGACGCAGACTGCGGCGTGATTCTTAGATCTACCAGTTGCAAATGCATTTGGCAGTTGAGTAGATGTTACTGCTATTTTTGGAGTGGGGAGACCAGCTTGCCAGGCGAGGCGTGTTACAGAAGCGTGGAGATCGGGATATTCAGTTTTATCAACTATACGTGCCCCCATGGAACGTAAAGCCAATGTATCAGAAAAATACCATTGGGCTATTGAAAAAAGTCCCAATATCGCGGCCATTGAAATGAGCCCCACATCGAAATATGTGGTGATTGCTGCGATGAAGAAGACATATAGTGCGAATAATAAGAACGTGGTTAAGATCATGCGGAATTGCAAACCAGGGTCTTTTTTCCATTTCGCGGGGGTGGAAGAGTATGTTGTGGAACTTACCATGTGGTCCGGTACGTAGAGGGATAATTAAAAATGTACCGAATTGAATGAATATATTTTGAAGAGTATAGCTACAAGATTAACTTGTCCCAGTTATCATATACAAATAATGAGTGAATTTGGGTTGTTTTGTCCAAACTGTGGGAACGCTGTTGAGCGGGGGCGGGGGAGAACTACTCAAGGAGAATCAGAGGAATGGGAAAGAGGTAGAGAAAATATGTTGTGTGATCAGTGTTATTTTGATCAATTTGAACTGGTAGAAGTGAAAGAGAAGGGAAATATTCAAATCTGTTCAGTTTGCGAAGCTATCTGTAGGAAAAATAAATGGATAGATAAAAAAGAGGGTTTGGAAGAGAAAGTAATATTGGAATTGGTAGAAGATGGACTAAAAATTCATGATGACGTGAAGGAGATGAATTGGGGATTTATTCTAGAAAATATTGATACCAAGATGATGAATATTAAATGTGAATTTGAGGGAAATGTAAAAGGGAGAAAGATAGTAGAAAATAGAATGATTGAAGTTCAGATAGTACGCGAAATTTGTGATGTGTGTAGAAAAAAATCAGGTGGTTATTATGCTGGAGAGATACAGATTCGAGCGTCAACGAGGAAACCTACGGGTGTAGAGAAAAATCGTTCTATTGAAATTGCTAATGACGTGGTTAATCGAAGAACATTACTAGGCGACAGGAATGATTTTATCTCAAAGATAGTAGAAAAAAAAGAGGGCATAGATATACGGATATCTACTAGTAAGCTCGGGCAGAAAATATCGAAATCTATTGTAGAAGAATTAGGGGGTTCAGTGTCAACTTCGGAGACATTAGTGACAGAAGATCGGGATGGAAATAGAGTATATAGAATTTCATATTTGGTGCGCCTTCCAGCAATAATTATTGGAGACGTGATAGACATAAGAGATGGAAATGGACCAATTTTAATTAGAAGTTCAGGGAGTGTTTTAAAAGGTATTCGACTCGCCTCGGGTGAATCGTATAAGGGGTCGGTGGAAGATGGGAAATTCAATAAATTGAAGCATATTTCTAAGGTGGGGAAAACCTCTATTGTATCGATAGATGATACATATTCAATGCAGATATTGGATCCAGAATCATATCGTCCGATAACAATAGCTCGTCCAATGTTTGTTGATTCAGATTGGAAGGAAGTAAAAGTAGTAAAAACGGAAGAAGGGGTGTACGTTTTACCTAATGAATAAAAACGCCGTTGTCGTGAGTAAAGGAGATGTTAAAAAAGAACTAGAGTTATTAAAAAAGGGGCAGGATTATGATGATTCTAGGAAGATTAGGACCCATGATGAGAAATCAATAGAAATTCCAATTCATGGGCCGGGGGGAGAAATGAAAAACAGGGTCATAATAAATCAAAAAAATCCTCAGATTAGGGCCAAGGGGTTGAAAGATTTGCTTCGAGATAGGGGGGTTTCGGAAGAAGAAATAAAAATGTCCCCCCGATCGTGGGATGTGATTGGAGAAATAGCTTTAGTTCAATTTTCAGAAAAATGTACCACTGAAAAGGAAATAGGAGAATGTTTGATGGAGTTACAAGGGGTCAATACTGTGCTATCTCGAGTTGGAATTGAAGGGACCGAAAGAAAACCAATTATAAAATATATTGCAGGGTTGGAAGAAACAAAAACTGTTCATACGGAATGGGGGGTGAGGTATTCATTGGACCTATCAGAAGTTATGTTTTCCCCAGGCAATAGGGAAGAAAGAAAAAGAATGGGGAGGATAGTTGACAGGGGAGAATGTGTATTGGATATGTTTGCGGGAATCGGCTATTTTTCGATCCCAATGTCTATTTCAGGGGCAGAAGTAACGGCAGTGGAGAAGAATGTAGCATCCATGAGATATCTGAAAGAGAATATTCAACTGAACCGCGTTGAAGAAAATTTACATCCAATAAGAAACGATTGTAGGAAATTTATCGAAGGGTGGGCGGATGAGAAAGGAAAATTATTTGATAGAATCGTAATGGGCCACTATGATTCGGTTGAATTTCTCAAAGAAGCATACTCGGTGGTAAAACGGGGAGGAATAATCCATTTACATGAAGTGAGAGCTGACACAAATCCGTCTCAATCATATAGTGAAATTAAAACGGTGGCAGCAAAAGTGGGAAGAGTTGCCAAGGTTATGAATAGAACAAGAATTAAAGGATACAGCCCAGGTACATCTCATTTTGTTGTAGATATTCGAGTTACATAGAGAGAATAAAAATTGATCAAATGGTTTATGAGTCAGGATGGGTAAGGAGATAGATATGCAAAATCTAGCTGGAGAAACTATAGTGGTAACAGGCGGTTCGCAAGGAATCGGATTGGCAATTGCAAAAAATGTGGCTGTAAAAGGGGCACACATACTGATAACAGATATTCAAGATGGGACAGATGCCGTTAAAGAGATAGAAGATGCAGGAGGGAGTGCAGAATTTCGCAAAGGCGATGTAACGAGTGAAGAGTCCATGCGTGCTGTGTTTAAGGATACTAAAATAGATGGGCTAGTCAATAATGCGGCTTATTACGCACCATTGATTGGGAATTTCAAACAATTTACAGATATTACAGTGGAAGAGTTCGAGAAGGTGATGTCAGTTAACACAACTGGTGTGTTTATTGTCACAAAAGAAGCAGTACCTGCGCTAAATGATGGTGCTCGAATTGTCAATATATCTTCGGGGACTATTTTGAAAGGCACAGCGGGACTCTTACACTACATTGCTTCTAAAGCCGCTGTTGTAGGAATGACTAGAACTATGGCGAGAGAACTAGCAGATCGGGATATTAGGGTCAACACGATTATGCCAGGTTTGACTGCATCCCCAGCATCGCTACAGGGGGGAGAAGATCGGATACAACAACGCGCGGAAGCGAGTCAGATGCTCAAGAGGGCCATACAGCCAGAGGATATTGCAAATGTTATTGGATTTTTATTGAGCCATGAAAGTGGGATGATGACAGGGCAAGTAGTGAACGTAGATGGCGGGAACATACTCTACTAAAATTTAAAACGTGAAGAGAAAAGTTGGGAGGAGATATTATCGGACTGGTAAGTTTAAAAATTACCTACGTACACGGCGCCAACTTTCTCGCTTTTTTTCCATAGCGGAATAGAGAGTCATTGATTGTATTAGTTGGGACACATCAAGTGTGCAAGAAGTAATAAGATCACCTTCGGTTTCTATTCCAGCCACAAAAGATAAATCATGGAGATGTATATCCTGTATTTCTGCAGGTTCAGAGAACTGTACTTTGGTTTCTGGGGTTAATTTTAGAATTCGTTGTGTCATAGATTAGAGAGATTCAAGAATTCTTAGTGCTGCATTATATTTTTTTTCTGCGATCTCATGCATGAAGTCGAAATCGTCCTCTGTTGCGAATCTTTTTACTATCAAACGTCCACAATGGATGTGGTCTCCTTCATCAGAGGTTACGTCGAAAAGTGTTTTTGCTATTTCAGGATAGTCATTCTCAACATATTCACCCATCCTCCGGGAAGTTTCTGCTGCCACAATTTCGGTTGAAACTTGAAAACCTGCGGCAATGTATTGTGGCTTTTCCCACTCAGTTGCTAGGCGACACTTTGCAACTAATCGATCATAATTATCAGCCGTCCAGGTTGCCAAATCGCAGGGTACTCCAACTTGTTCAGAGAGATTTGCGTAAATTTTTGCGTGTTTTACTTCATCTCGGATTTGTTCACCTAGTCCTACGATTAAGTCCCTATCACGATCATAAGGATCCCCTATCTCATATATTTGGGTCATTTGTCGTGCAGGGGGTAAACAGCCGATATAGAATTCTCTCCATGCCTGGGATGCGAATTGTTTTTGCATCATAGCGAGGGGTCCGCCTAGTGAATCGAAGTATTCATCTGTGAAATACTTCTCAACTGCATTCTCCATTTTTATGCGATATTCTTCTGTGAAATCATTCACGAATGACGCTAGGGTGGGTAAGTCTGATGACATGCATATAGCATGGGGTTCGGTGGCATTAAATCAAATGGTTTGGTTGAGTGGATTTCACCAAACAGATTGTAAAAAGAGGTCGGTGTCTATTTCAGTTCCAAATCCACCTTCAATTGCACGATCATACACTACTTTCCCTACAGCTGCGAATTGCATTCCAATGCCAATGTTGTTGAGAAATAGAGTAGTTTCTTCGGATTCTGGATTTTTGTTTTCGGCGATGAGAGATGAAATGTCTTGAGCAGCAGTTATGTCAAAATTGGGAATTGCCCACTTTTCAGTAAGACTTTGAGCAAAATCTGAAAATCGGGGGGCATAGTTATGGGGGCCAGAAGGTAGCTGTGTTGTTGCTACTGCTACGCGGTCTACTTCGGAAAATGCTTCCCCTGGAATTTCTGGATTTTTGATTGCACTCACATGCATTTTAGGTTCTATCCAAGATGCGTCGAATATAGGTTTCATTGCGTTGGAAGCACATGCGAGGATATTGGTTCCTGATATTGCTTTGGTAGGTTCATCCACAGAGAGAACGGCAGGGTCTAATTTGGAATCCCATTCTTTGGCGAATGCTTCGCGATTTTTTTGAGTGGGGCTATATACATTCACTTGCTCGAGATCAAACATCTCGGCAAAAGCCTCTATTTGTCCACCAGCATGTCTACCCGCACCAAGCAGGCCCATCGTGTGGACATCAGAGGAAGGGACCATGTATTTAGCTCCAAGAGCATTTGTAGCCCCGACGCGCATTTTACTAGCATATCCATCGGGAATGATTAGAAGTGGTTCGTTTGTTTCGATATCGTACACTTGAACGTATTCCACATATTTTTTGTCTCGGGCCATTCCCAGCTTGAATTTTCGGCCCCCTTCCCAGCGGATTCGATCAGATTGAATGCGAAGAGCAGATACACCAAAATCTTGTATGATACCAGACATAATTTTGTAGACATAAGCATCGTTGGGCCCAAGTGGAAGTATCATGTCGGATCGGGGGATGCTAACTACTCGTCCGGCGGCATCGGCCTTGTATGCCAGTTCCAATGCTTCGATGGAAGACCTCATATCTAAACACTGTTCAACTTCAGTTTCGGAGAGAAAAATCACCATACAATGGGATTATTGTTAATAGAGTAAAAAGTAGAGGGGTATAAAAGAAATTTTTCGGGAAAAGAAGGATTTAACTTAGGAAAGTGCCACAATAAGAGTGCGTTCCGAAGTCCCCATTGGAGTTTGTCTAAAATGGACACGATGAAAATATGGAGAACCCCGGTACGCTACAGATCCCGGAACAGGGTCTTCCAGCTGAGGCGGCGTGAAGCCAAGCGATGATGTTGGAGGTTAGTTTCTGGGAAATATTTACAAAAAAGAAAATTGAATTCGAGTACGGAGGAGTTCGTTGATAAGATCAAGGGTAGAAATGGTTTTTCACATAGAGATCCAAGAGGGGATATGGAAATACGGTACCTCGAAAAGATGGAGGAGGACCAGCGTGAGGTTATATTCAATCGATATCAAGTGAGTCAAGAAATACAAAAAACGGTTCGTACTATTATTGATAATGTAAGAGAGCAAGGTGATGAGGCCCTTAGGAGATATGCATTGGAATTTGATAAAATAGAAATAAAAGAAATAGACATCACGGGAGAAGCCAAAAGTGCATACGAAGCAATTGATGAGGGATTGAAACTAGCCATAAAAAAGGCGGCAGAAAATATTGAAATATTTCACAAACACCAAGTTAGAGAGGATTGGGTTAGAAATTTTGATGGCAGAGAAATGGGACAAAGATTTCGGCCGATAAATAAAATTGGAGTGTACGTTCCAGGAGGTACGGCTGCATATCCATCTAGTGTATTAATGGCCATAATTCCAGCAAAAGTTGCGGGGGTGAAGCACATCGCGGTTGTGACACCTCCAGCAGAGGAAATGAATCAAGTGACACTAGCTGCAGCATATATTGCAGGTGCAGATAAAATCTACGCGGCAGGAGGGGCACAGGGGATTGCTGCACTTGCATACGGTACAAAAACGGTTGATGCAGTTGACAAAATCATAGGCCCAGGGAATCAATGGGTGGCGGTGGCAAAGAGAGAGATTCGAAATGATGTGGAGATAGAGTTTATCGCAGGCATAAGTGAAATTTTGATCATTGCGGATTTGACCGCAGATCCAAAAATTGTTGCGGCAGATGTGATTGCACAGGCAGAGCATGATGTAAATGTTGCCGCATTGGTGGTAACAGATAGTATAGAATTGGCAAAAGAAATTATCGAAGAGGTGAAAATACAAACTAAATCGTTGGACAGAAAAAAGATAATAGACAAAGCTCTAAATAATCCATATAGTGGGGTTATTTTGGTAAAAAGTATGGAAGTTGCAGCGACCTTTGCAGAGGAATATGCTTCGGAGCACCTTTCCATCCAAACGTCGGAGGAGAATGAAAAAATGCTTTTAGAAGAAATCAGTAGTGCAGGGAGCATATTCCTAGGAAGTTATACCCCAGTTGCCGCAGGAGATTATGCATCAGGTACTAATCATATCTTACCTACAAATCAAGGTGCCCACGTTTCAGGGGGGGTTTCTGTAGATACATTCATCAAAGTTTCGACGATACAGCGGATCGACAAAACGGCGTTGGAAAAAATTAGGAAAGTTATAACCACAATTGCCAGATCGGAGGGATTGGATGGTCACGCGGAGAGTATAGAACGTAGGTTTGATTAGTAGAACTGATCGACTTGTAAGAAATTTGTTCCAGCCCAATGTGCAGTCTCTGCATCTGTTTTTTCGTTTCCTATAAATAGGGTATTTCCAGGGGAGAGGCTCAGATCTTCCATGCATTTTTGCAAGGGTAAAGGGTGTGGCTTATCCTCGAACGTAGATTCCCTGGTGATCAACGAATCAAAATTAACATTGAACTTTTCAGCTATTTCTTGAGAAGCGATGCGAGAATTTTTTGTGCACAAACCAACGGGACAATCTAAATTAGGGATGATGTCGATCAAAGGCAAGGGGACTGCGCTTTTCGTTCCAGCAAGTTCATGTGAAGCGAGTAGCTCGAGTAGATCTTCATAAATACCATGTTGACTAGCTAGTTCGTAAATAGGAGTGTGATCATTTCTGTCTCGCCTAAGAGAAAATGGATCGATAGAAGGGGGGAATAAATCACGTATTTGAGTTCTAACAGAGTTCCAATCGACATCCAGATCAATTAGAGTTCCATCCAGATCGAAAATTACACCGTCGAAATTATCAAGGGAATTCAAACTAGCTTTTAGCTCATAATTCCATAGATTATCAGGGGCAGAAATGTGTACCGAATCCCCATCGTTGAGAGAGAATAAGTTCCGTAAAGAAGCGGGTGCTATGAATTCAAATTTAGATTTTGGATAGTTATCGGCAATGGGGCGAATGAGAGCAGATTTGATTCCGCTGATAGAGCAGGGGGTCAACTCAATACCATCGCAATTATCTAAAGCATTTTCTATGTCAGTTACAGTGGTGCAAGGGAGAGACAGAGAGGGGGTTATCTGAGTTAGGTTGAGTGTTCCAGGGAAAGGGCGGAAGGATAAGTGGGACAATAAAAGCCCCTCAAGATCAGAGATTAAAACATTTGCAACGCCTTTTCCAGACTCCAATTTACCATGCATATACTGATAGTGTATCGCTAAATGATTTAAATAACGGGGATTGAAGAGGTACGGGTTTTGAAATACGAACATGTTTAACGTGGTGGCTGCCTCATGTGAAACTATGCCAACAGTTCCGGAGATCATGGCACGTGAAAGAGATGGGCCTCCGATTACTATGTTAACTGCATATGATAAATCGATAGCAGAGATAGCAGATGCTGCAGGGATAGATATCGTTCTTGTGGGTGACAGTGTAGGGAATACAGTACTGGGGTATGAGACAACATTGCCAGTTACAATAGAAGAAATGATTAGCCACACAGCGGCAGTTGTCCGGGGTGTGAAGGAAGCCCTAGTGGTAACAGATTTGCCATTTCTCTCAGTGGGGGTGGATGAATCAGTGTCAATTATGAATGCAGGGAGAATGTTGAAAATAGGAGGTGCAGATGCCGTGAAAATAGAAAGCGGACCACACACTATTTCCATCACAAGAAGATTGGTAGATCTAGGAATACCAGTCATGGCACATGTTGGATTAGTACCTCAAAGGATTAGGCAAATAGGAGGGTATTACCAACAAGGGGCAGATGAAAGTAGTGCCCTGGAGATAATGGAACTGGCAAAGGAACATGAAAATGCAGGAGCTTTTGCGATTGTATTAGAACATATGCCAGCAGATATTGCTAAGAATATCACAGAGCAATTAGAGATTCCAACGATAGGTATTGGGGCAGGATCACACACGCGTGGACAAGTTCTAGTAGTGGATGATGTCATTGGTCTTTCAAATTCGTTACCCCCATTTGCTAGGAAATTCGGTGATGTGAGAACGGAAATGTCAAACGCAATTAAAAAATATCGAGAGGAAGTTATTTCAAGAAAATTTCCACCAGAAGATATGGACTGAAAGCGCGAATAGGAAACTCATGAAGAGGTGGGACCACAAAACAAGCTTTATTTTATAAACTATACGCAGTAATGCGTTTTTTAATCGTAATATTTATATATTAGATAAATGGATCATAACATGAAGGATAAAAATGGAACTTATTGTAAAACAGGTACCCCAAAAAGATGCAGGTAAAGGTCTAGTGTTTATTGATCGAGGAGATTTTTCAGAATTGGGCATACAAGAAGGAGACTATGTTGCTATAAAGGGCAGAGATCCTCCGAAGAATCCAGTGGTAGGAAAAGTATTTCCAGGATATGCGAATGATTTAGGACAGAAAGTTATTCGAATGGATGGTTTCACACGCCATAATGCCAATGTGGGAATTGATGAAAAGGTAGATATTGAAAAAATCGAAGTCAAAGAGGCAGAAAGTATTGGCATAGCAATTTCAAGACGTTCTGGCATAGATGTGAGAGGAGATTCGGAACTTATCGAGGGGTTGATAGGAGAGCGACTGAGAGGAAGGGGTGTCAGTGAGGGTCAAACAGTACCTGTTAATGTTACTATTTTCCGTACAGGGATGAGATGGCCAGTTATTATTACGGAGACAGTGCCTGAAGGACCAGTTCAGATTACAGATAGGACTATCGTGAAATTTTCCAATGAAGCAATGCGGATAGGCGGGACTCCAGGTGGTGCAAAGCGAGAAATTATTGAACCACTTTCAGACATAACATACGAAGATATAGGGGGATTGGCAGATCAACTAGGGCAAATTAGAGAGATGATAGAACTCCCAATGAGACACCCAGAGCTGTTTCAGCAACTAGGAATTGAACCGCCAAAGGGAGTGTTATTACATGGCCCCCCAGGGACGGGGAAAACATTAATTGCACAGGCAGTTGCTAACGAAATTGATGCTCACTTCATGTCTATTTCTGGGCCAGAAATAATGTCAAAATACTATGGAGAGAGTGAAGGACAATTAAGACAAGTGTTCGAAGAAGCTGAAAAAAATAGTCCATCCATAGTTTTCTTGGATGAGATAGATTCAATTGCCCCGCGCAGAGCAGAGGCTAGTGGAGATGTGGAACGCCGAGTGGTTGCGCAATTGCTTACTCTCATGGACGGGTTAGAGGGGAGGGGGCAAGTTGTGGTGATAGCGGCGACTAATCGTGTTAATGCGATTGATCCGGCTCTACGTCGAGGGGGGAGGTTTGATCGAGAGATTGAAATTGGAGTCCCTAGCAGAGAGGGGAGATTGGAGATATTACAAGTTCATACTAGAGATATGCCATTGGAAGAAGATATTGACTTAGAGCAATATGCAGATAAAACGCATGGATTTGTTGGATCGGATTTGGAATCCCTTGCTAGAGAATCTGCTATGAATGCACTTAGGCGTGTGAGTCCGGAATTGGATTTGGAGAAGGAGGAAATACCTTCAGATGTTTTGGAAAGTCTTAAAATAAAAAATGAAGATTTAAAAAATGCATTAACAGGAATTGAACCATCAGCGTTGCGAGAAGTCTTTGTAGAAGTTCCAGATACCTTGTGGGAAGACATAGGGGGATTGGAAACGACTAAACAACGTCTGAGGGAAGCGGTGCAATGGCCGCTAAAATATCCAGAGGTATTTGATACATTGGGGTTGGAATCTGCAGCGGGTATTTTATTATATGGGCCCCCGGGTACCGGGAAAACACTATTGGCAAAAGCGGTGGCTAATGAATCGGAGGCGAATTTTATTTCTCTTAAGGGTCCAGAGTTGCTCAATAAATATGTGGGAGAGTCAGAAAAAGGGGTCAGAGAAATTTTTGCCAAAGCACGTCAAAATGCTCCAGTAGTAATTTTCTTTGATGAAATTGATTCAATAGCAACACAGAGGGGTAGAAATGCAGGAGATTCTGGTGTTTCGGAACGGGTAGTGAGTCAGTTGTTAACAGAAATGAATGGATTGGAAGAACTAGAAAATGTTGTGGTGATAGCAACAACAAATAGGCCGGATTTAATTGATTCCGCATTATTGAGACCAGGGAGATTTGATTTCCAAGTTCACATTCCAATGCCAGATGAAGTTTCTCGGAGGAGTATTTTTGATATCCACACCAGGGAGAAACCAGTGGTAGATGATATTGATTTGGATGGTTTGGCATCCAAAACGGAAGGGTATAATGGTGCAGATATTGCTGCAATATGCCGAGAAGCGGCTGCAGAGGCAAGTCGAGAATACATAAATTCTGTAAAGATAGAAGATATTCCAGAATCGGTGGGGAATATTAGAATAACTCAAGAATATTTTGACAGGGCACTTGAGAAAATCGCCCCCAGCGTGGATGGAAACGTGATAGAATACTATCAAGATATGGAAACTCGATTGGGGAAACGCCTAGATGTGGTTAATGAAGAGGACAATGAGTTGGGGATGGCGTTCCAATAGAAATTTTTTTAAACTAAGTTGTGGGAGAGCTATAAGATGAACATTGACTTTATTTGAATTGCCACAAGAATGGGTTAGAAACTGGATTGCGATTATGATCCACCCTAAGTGGTTTTTTGAGAAAAAAATTAAGGGTGGCAAGCAATCAGATGGGCTGATATTCGCAATGGTAGTGGTAATGATAGAAGAAGGGTCTAGACTTATTTTAGTGGATTCGGAATATTTTTTGATCTCTTTGGGCATTGCAGTTTTAATAGTCACCCCGGTTTTACTTCACATTGTAGCTGCGATTCAAACGTTGCTATTACGCATTGGGGCAAAAAATAGAAAGGGAATTGGGACAACTGTTCAAGTAATAGGATATTCCATTGCTCCTTGTATCTTTGCGGGATTTGCAATACCATCACTAAGTTTTTTGTGTGCGGTGTATGGCTCAATATTGTTAATAATTGGATTGAAGGAAGTGCATGGTGTTTCTTTGGAAAGAGCATTTTTGATTTCAATAATACCAGCTATTATTGTTTTCGGGTATCTTTTTGGGGGCATATTGGCACTAAATAGTCTAGTGGCATAGTCCAGATAAGTTAATTAGCGATTGTCATCAAAGGTCACTTTAGTGCATGATAGTAATAAATATCGAAGATTTCTCAATAGAAATCAAAAATAGTGTAATTAAAAATGTAGGCGGGCCGCAAAAATCGGCGTCAGTGAAATTTTTTGATGTAGAAGATATAGAGATAAGAAGATTTGGCAAGGACCAAATTAAATTATGTTTTGAAGATGAAGAAAAAAACCGAGTTGAAATTGCGATTTCGGGAGAAGAGGGGGACAAAATTGGGCAAAAAATAAAATCGTTATTGTAAAATCAAGGGTACAATGATTGGTGAAGTTCTAAAAACCGTTTTATCCCCCATAAACGTATAACAGAACATAAAGATGGATACTTGTATTATTTGTGGCATTCCTACAGAAGGGAACATATGTTCAACTCACGCTGAGGATGTCTTTTTTAAATTCGGAGGAAATAGTTCGGAGCAACTTACTCTCGGGCGTTATTATCAAGGGATAGTTGACGGAATTGCGGATTTTGGTGTGTTTGTAAAACTGAATGGAAAAGTAACGGGTTTGTTGCATAGGAATGAGTTGAGACAGAGACTGGAAAGTTTAGGATGGGAAATTGGAGATGTGGTTTATGTCAAAGTGAAAGGGATTCAAGATGAAGGGAAGATTGATTTGGGGTGGTCAATTCGCCAAGATGAAAATGAATTCAGAGGGGCGTTGGCTGATGGCGGGGATGGCACAGATTCGAAAAATGAAAGGGGACAAGATGAAACGGCGAGTTGGGAAGTTAAAAAGGAGAGAAAAAGTGGATCGGGAGTACCTATTGGAATGCTAGAAAAAGAAATAGGGAACAATATAAAAATGGAAGGGAAAGTTTCAGATATTCGTCAAACGACAGGGCCGACACTTTTTGAAATACAAGATGAATCTGGAAAGATTATTTGTTCGGCTTTTGAATCTCCAGGAAAGAGGGTTTATCCAGATATAAAAGTGGGTGAAGTTGTACAGATAGAAGGAAAAGTGGAGCTAAGAAGGGGGAGTATTCAAGTAGAATCCGATGTGATTAGAACTCTCAGTGGAGAAAATGCTGATGCTATTCTGGAGAAAATATCACTAGTGGTTTATGAAAAGGCCCGACCAGATAAATTTGAATCAATAGAAGAAGGATTGGTAGATTATGCAAATGCAGAAAGGGCAGCTACAGAGATTCGAATGGCAATTTTAGAATCGATTCCGATAATAATCAGACATCCTGCAACGGTTGATGGGCACATTGCAGGGGCAGCTATTGAACATTCGATCATAAGACAAGTGGAGGAAGAATATGGGCAGATACAAGCGATTCATCGTCATGTCGATAGACGACCATATCAGTCTAATGGCCAAGAGATGAATGCTGCCATTTTAGATACTTCTAGAATGCTAGAATCCCAGTTACGATATAGTGATCCAGTCCCTTTGTATATATTCATATCAGATAGTGAGGATTCGGAGAGATATGAAGGGATGAAACTAATAGGCATCTATGGAGCTAATAGAATTATCATAGGAGGGGGCGGAATAGGAGAAGGGGAGGAAGAAAATTATGCAGAAATAGTGATCAAGTCTATAGAGCAAGGGGGAGAGAAGACTTTGAGTGCATTGAGTGTAGAAGTTGCCGTTGCAGTGGATCCAGGGAGAAGAAATGAACTTATTCACCTTCCGGCGATAAGTTATTGGAAAAATGCCCCAGACACATATATGGAACTAGCCAAGGAGGCAGGTTATGAATTAGATATGATCGGGAAAATTCACAGGGCAATTGCGGTGGAAGCATTTTACCAGAGGAACAGTAGCAAGAGGGAAATGATTTCGGACATGCTCTTTGGAGAAAATACAGAATTGATAGAACAATGTAATAGTTATTTTGTCGAGAGTATGGAAAAAGGAATTCTGACCGCGTCACCGCATTTGGATCGGTTGGTAGTAAATGGGAAAGAAATAGCAACCATAGATTTAGATAAGTTTACACATAGATATCAGTTTCCGGCTACTAAATTTCTCCTGCTAGGTTTGATTGAAAAAGAACAAGTTTCGGCAGTGGTAGGAAGTGATACTACCAGCATATATGTGGAAGCGGGAGGAATTATCGATATAGAGGAGCTAGGAGACGATATTAAATCGATAGCAGCAAAAAATGGTAGTATAGATATAGGAGGCATATCAAGTGGAAAAATTTCATTTGTTTCAGGGGATAGAGAAGAAATTCTAGATGCAGTGGTAGAATCAATTGTTAAGCAACTATAGTAGTGAAGGCTAAATTGTTGCACGACTACTTAATAGCTATTACATGAGTACGCAGGTCACTGAAGCAGATGCATTTTCTAAAACTTGTGAAGAAATAATAGAGCGTATTTTAGGTGGCCAGCTTAGTGTGGAACAGGTCGAAGAGGTAAAAATGGAGGTCTGTGCAATATATTCATCTCCAAAAGTTCCAAAAAATACTGAAATTTTAGATTATGCACCTTCAGAAATACGGGGGAAGCTGGAACAGGTTTTGCGCCGGAAACCCGTTCGAACTGCATCGGGAGTAACCCCAATTGCGATTATGACATCCCCGCATATGTGCCCACATGGAAAATGTTTATTCTGTCCAGGAGGACCCGCATCGGAATTTTCGTCTCCACAAAGCTATACAGGATATGAACCTGCAGCCGCTCGGGGGAAACAAACTGACTATGATCCATATGGCCAAGTGACTCTTCGACTAGAACAATTTAGAGAAATTGGACATCCAGTGGACAAGGCGGAATTAATTCTTATGGGAGGTACCATGACAGCTAGATCAGCAGATTATCAAGAATGGTTTGTTCGTCGGGCGCTCGAAGCCATGAATGATTACGATTTATCAATAGCACCATCATTGGGAGAGGGTAGAATATTTGTGCAGGAAAATCCGCAATTCAAGTATCTTGAAGACGTGATTTCAGTGAACGAAACTGCAGATATTAGATGCATTGCGATGACATTTGAGACCAAACCAGATTGGTGCAATCACGAACAAATTGATCGTATGCTCCGTCTAGGAGGAACTAAAGTTGAATTGGGAGTTCAAACCACCTTCGAGCATATTAATCATGCGATGCACAGGGGGCATGGTACTATTGAAAGTGTAGAATCAAATCAGAGATTAAGAGATTCTGGTTTTAAAGTTGGATTTCATATGATGCCAGGACAACCGGGGATGTCTTATGACATGGGTATAGAAGATTTTCGTCGGTTGTTTGCAGATCCCATATGGAAACCAGATTATTTGAAGATATATCCTACTTTGGTGGTCAAAGGTACGCGAACATATGACATGTGGAAAAGAAAAGAATATGATCCATTGGACAATGAACAAGCTGCAAAGCTAGTTGCAGAAGTAAAATCAATGATTCCTAGATATGTTAGACTACAAAGAGTTCAACGAGATATTCCAGCTAATTTTATTGAAGCAGGGGTATGGAAATCTAACCTTCGTCAATTGGCGATAGAACATCTGAAAACGATGGGGAAATCTTGTAAGTGTATCCGATGTAGGGAAGCCGGATTGAATTCAAAGGTGCCTCAAAATCTTGAGATGGAAGTATTAGAATATGAAGCTGCAGGAGGGATTGAGAATTTTATTAGTATAGAAGATTTTGACCAAGATATTCTAGTTGGTTTTTGCCGTTTGAGGTTTTCAGAAACGCCTGCACGAGTGGAATTAAAAGATGCAAGCATTTTACGGGAGCTCAAGGTGTACGGAAATGAGATGGGACTTATAGAACGAGGGGAAGAAATAGGCCCGGGAGAATGGCAAGATGGATTCCAACATAAAGGACATGGGAGAGCACTGATGGAAAGGGCTGAAGAGATGACAGCGGATGCAGGTTATAAAAAAATTGCAGTTCTGGCAGGTATTGGGGCGAGGGAATACTACAAACAAAAATTGGGGTATTATCAAGATGGACCATACGTCTCTAAATGGTTATGTTAAAAAAATATTAGAAGTTACATGGAACTTTGAGTACAACGATAGGGATTTCTTTGTTAATCTCCGAAAGAGGTTATGGATCCAAAACAGGAGATATCGGGTGTTGATATTCGATCTCTTGTACAGGAATTTGAAGCATATAAAGGATCTATTTTCGATAAATCGTACTGCTATGGAAAAGAATTAGTACGGTTTAGAATGCGAAGGCCAGGGGTGGGGAGAGATGAGCTATTAGTAGGTATTGGAGATATGAAAAACATCCATTTTGCCGAAGTGGAAAACGTTCCGAATGCACCTGATAAAGTTGCAGATTTTGCTATGAAATTGAGGAGTAAATTGCGGGGAAAGCGTTTGAAGAGTATTGAGCAGCATGGGTTTGATCGAGTCTTAAAAATTATTTTTAAAGGGGGGGAAAGTGAGACACTAATTGTTGCAGAATTATTTGGAGATGGGAATTTATCAATTGTGGGTGCGGACGGTAAAGTGCACGCGTGTCTAAGAACGGTGAGGCTTCATTCCCGAACAGTTGCTTCGGGGAGGGATTTTGAATTCCCCCCTTATAGAACTGATCCATTCTCACTAGATTATGACTCATTTGTGGGATTAATGAATGATTCTGGGTCGGATGTCGTTAGAAGCCTCGCAACTCAGATAAATTTTGGGGGCACATATGCAGAAGAGCTTTGTCTTCGTTCGTCGGTCGATAAACAATGTGTGATTTCATCGATGACTCAGCCAGAGTATGAGAGAATCTACGAAGAAATAATTAAATTGGATGAAAAAATAAGAAAGGGAAAAATGCAGCCAAGAATATATTATGAAGATGGATCAGAAATAGATGTTACTCCATTTTCGCTAGCATTGTATGAACATTTAGATTTCGATGAATTTGACACATTTAATTCTGCAGTGGGAAATTATTTTTCAAATGGGAAATTGGAGATTTCAGATGGAAGTCAAGAGATCGAAGAAGAAATGTTAAATAAATATGAACGGATTTTAGCATCCCAAAAAAATGCTCTAAAGCAATTTTCACAAGATGCTCGATTGATTAGAGAAGGTGTAGAACGTCTATATTCAAATTATAGTATTGTGGAAGAAGTAATTGAAGAAATCCGTTTGTGTTTGGAGAGGGGAGAGCAATTTGAGCAGATTGATGAGAGACTGGAAGAATCAAAGAAATCTGAAATTGTGAAATTGATGAAGATAAATCAGGTAGAAAAAATAATCGAAGTTCAAATTGAAGGAATTCAAATTGTTCTTGACCCATGGAAAAGTATTGAACAGAACGCCAATTTGAACTACAATCTAGCGAAAAAAGTTGAGGGGAAATATGCAGGGGCAAGAAATGCTATTTCGGAGATTAACCAGGAACTCGAGAAAGCAAAAAATAATAAAATTAAGAGTGGGTCGAATGGAATTAATGGCGAAGAAATGAAAATGCAAGATAATTGGCTATCTCGGGCATCCATACCAATAAAAAAGTCTAAATATTGGTTTGATCGGTTTCGCTGGTTTAGGAGTTCAGGTGGTTTTTTGATCATAAGTGGGAGGAATGCAGATCAAAATGAGGAGCTAGTAAAAAAGTACATATCTAAAGGGGATAAAATATTCCACACACAAAATCCGGGTGCCCCTATTACTATTTTGAAGGCTTCGGAGCCAGGGGAATCTCCAAAAGAAATAGAAATACCAGAAAAGGATCTTCTTGAAGCTGCGAGATTTGCTTTATCATGTTCATCTGTGTGGAAAGAAGGTAAGCGAACGGATGATGTATATATGATCACTAAAGATCAGATTAGCAAAACTCCGGAAAGTGGAGAATATTTGACTAAGGGATCTTTTGTTATTCGAGGGAAACGAACTTATTTTAGAAACATGGAAATTGGTTTTGCAGTAGGGATCATATGCATCCCAGAAACTAGGGTGATAGGGGGTCCACCTTCTGTCGTAGTTCCAAAGTCAGTTATATCAGTTGAAATCGAGCCGGGTCAATTTTCACGGGAAGATATTGCTAAAAAGATTTATCGTCATTTCTGTGAAAGTTTTCACGATGGGACGTTTGTTAGAAAAATCACAGGTCCAGATGAGATCTCCCAACTGATACCGGCAGGAAATAGCGCGATGGTGGAGTGAAAAAATACTACATCGGCACGTCTATACTGAAAGACTGTCTCTGGAGGGTATCGAATGGTATTGCTCTCTATTGAATTTTATATTCTTGCGATTTTATGTGCTTTTTTTAGGGGGATTGATCCAATATTTGCCAAACGTGGTCTAGAGAGCGGGGGGAATTGGATTCAGAATACATTTCAAACTCTTGTGGTTAGGACAGGGCTTGCGTGGGGCGTGTTAATAGTTATTTCAAATGGGAAAAATATGCTCGAAGGTATTTCGATTCCCATAATATTGCTTTTTGTTTGTGCAGGGGTGGTTGCAGCAGCGATGGGTCAACTGAGTTATTATAGAGGAATAGATCGAATGGGGGCTAGTGTTTGTGCAACCATTACTAATTCTCGTCCTCTTTTTGCGGTGTTATTAGCAGTTGTATGGCTTGGAGAAAATATGACAGTGTCAGGGATGATTGGTGTGATTTCAATAGTGATGGGTGTCGTATTCATAACAAGATCCAAGAGTGGGAACATTTCGGGTTGGAAAAGAAGTGACATAGTGTTTCCTCTTTTTGCAGCGGTGGCGTTTGCTGCAGGGAATGTGATAAGAAAATTTGGATTTATGGAAGATGCTGCAATTACCGCTATTCAGGCCCTCGCTATTAATGATCTTGCGGCATTAGTTGTGGTAGGAATATATGGAGTGGTGATAGGGAAGGGTCGAGAACTGGCCGCAGGAAATAGAGAAAGTTATCGGAATTTTGGATTAAGTGGAGTATGCGTTTTCCTGGCAATGTTGACTCTTTACGAGGCATTGATTAGAGGTCCGGTTTCTGTTGCAGATCCGATACTAGGAACTGGGCCTTTATTCACAGTAATAATTGCTGCAAGTGTATTGAAGAAGGTTGAAAGAATAACAAAGGGATTTGTCGTAGGGACTTTGTTAATAATAGCAGGTGTGGTTTTGCTTTCTTCAATGCCATGATTTTGAGGGATTAATCTATTTTCCTAAGAACTGGGCCACAATATCCACACCGACATTCTTACCATATTCTATGAGTAATTTTTGAGTCATATTTCCAGGGATGACAGTCCCTATGGAAATTCCATCGATGGAAGAAATGGGGGTAATTATTCTAGAGGTGGAAGTGAAAAAGGCTTCTTCTGCAGAGTGGACTTCTTCTAATGTTAAATTTTTTTCCTCTACTTTTAGTCCCATCTGTTTGGCCAAATTAATGATTTTTTTTCGGGTGATTCCAGGTAAGATATTTTGTAGAGGTGGTGTTTGGATGGTGTTGTCTTTGACTATAAAAAAATTTGCATAGATACTTTCTGAAATATTTTCATCATAGTCTAGCAACAAAGGCGATGCATCTGGCTCGATAGATTTGACTTCTTTATCTGCCATGACGAAATGCATTCTAGATCTATGTTTGATCGTTGAAGAAATAGATTCAGAGGGGATTTGTTTGATAATGGAAGTTCTTACTTTTTGACCTTCGATAAAGAACTTGGCGTGTTCTGTGAAATTGATTGTAGAGCAATGGATGAGCAAACGGGAGGGGGGATAATCACCAGCTTTAGATGGATTGAAACTCCAATTTCCGATAATATAAATGATAATTAAGAATTCATCTTCAGGAGATACCAAGGGGGTGTTTTTTTCCACCAAATGTGACAAGATAGTTTGGATATCGGTAGAAGGGATATCAAATTCTATATTCGCCTCAGAACATGAATTCAAGAGACGAGATATGTGATCAGAGGTCCCATGTAGTTTTTTCCCAAAGGTTCGGATTGTGTCACTAACGCTATAGCCCCACATTTGTGCAGTATCGGATACACCGAAAATGGGCTGGGACTCGGGGAGATAATCTCCATCAAAATACATGAGGAGATCGTTTGTTTCTCTATTTTGATTCATTCTACGTTTGTGTCTGACAACGGGGGGGCAAAATATTTTCGAGTGGGAAGGCCCAAAGGGGGGGAAAATTCTCAAAAGATATATTGTTTAGCGAAGGCTCAAGACCGTATGGAATCAAAAGCGGCAGTATTACATGAGTCTACTAAAAATCATGATTTTTTAGGAGATTTGCCTGCAAAAATAGAGATGGTGGAGGTTTCGGAACCAACAGGAGAAGAAGTCCTCGTTAAAATTGAAGCTGCGAGTTTATGCCATACAGATATTTCTTGTGTTGTGGGAGAAACTGGAGAACCGAAACCGGTAGTGTTGGGCCATGAAGGTGCAGGAATTGTTGCTGCAATTGGTGATGAAGTAACAACATTGGAAGTGGGAGACCATGTGGTTCTTGGGAGAATAGCATGCGGGAAATGTATACGGTGTAGAATGGGGAAATCTAATTTATGTTTAAGTAGAAGACAATCAAAGGGAACACTGAGAACGGGGGATACTAGTTTTACGGGGAGTAATGGGGATTCATATTATCATTATCATGGGGTTTCGTCGTTTACTGAGTATACCAATGTGACACAAGAGGTTGCGATAAAAGTCAATAAGGAAATTCCACTTGAACAAGCAACGTTGCTAGGTTGTGGTATTTTTACAGGAGTGGGGGCTGTAGCAAATGCGGCAGATATAGAGCCAGGATCTTCTGTCGTGATATTTGGAGCAGGAGGAGTAGGACTTAGTGGGGTTCAAGGTGCAGTTTTAAGGGGTGCGACTGAAATAATTGTAGTAGATGTAGTTCCTAGTAAGTTTGATATTGCTTTGAAAATGGGTGCGACTAATACAATTAATTCTATGGAAGAAGATCCAGTGGATCGAATAAGAGAAATAACAGGAGGGGGGGCAAATTATACTTTTGATATGGTTGGGCATCCAAGGGTATTCGAACAAGCTGTTGAATCATTGGCAGTATCGGGGACGGCAGTATTGGTGGGGACTCCATCTACTCCAGTTAATGAAGTATCTATAAACCTCAGGGAAATGGTAAAGAATGAAAAACGAATTATAGGGGCGTTTAATGGATCATACAATCTACCCATCGCGATTCCAATGTTGGCTGATCTTGTTGTTGAAGGAAAATTATCACTTAAAGAGTTGATCACCAGTTCGCTGCCTCTAGACAAGATAAACGAAGCGATGTACCAGCTAGAGAATGGAGCAGAGATAAGACAAGTGATAGTTCCATGAAAGAGAGTGGATAATTTATGCATCTGGCCATCGTAGCCGCCATATGAGGATCCAAACTCGAGAGGATATAGGAGGTGATTCAGAAAAAATTGTGATCGTTCCAGAAAGTTTGGATGATCTCTGGCATCTACAGTTTATCTTAGAGCCAGGAGATACCGTAATAGGAGAAACGACGCGTAGAGTTCGGAGAAAAGAAGAGATTTCTAGAGAGACAAGTGGTCAGAGAGAATATATGAGAGTGGTCATTGAAATTGAGACATCGGAATTCCATAAATTTTCTAATCGGTTGAGAGTAGCAGGGATGCTTACAGAGTGCCCTTATGAAGAACAAATTGGAACACATCATACATTAAACGTAGAAATATTCGATACAATATCTATCCAGAAAAAATGGAAGTCCGATCAGATTCAGAGAATTGAAGAAGCGGTTGCTGCACGAGACTCTCCGGATATTTTAGTTGCCACAATTGAAGAGGGAGCTGCATTTGTGCAGACAATAAATCAATATGGGATTAGCGATCGGGCGAATTTATCAGGGTCTACGGGGAAGGGGGAGGGGGCGGACAGAACGGATATATTTGAAGAACTTCTAGCAGTATTGACCCACATAGAAGTGGATGTCATAGTACTTGCAGGGCCAGGATTTACCAAAGAAAATGCTCTAGATTATATTAAGTCGAGAGATGGTGAACTAGCTCAAAAAATCATATTGACTGAAACGAGTTCTGTTGGGGAGAGGGGAGTTCAAGAGGTTCTGTCAGGAGGGACTGCCAAAGATATTATTGTTAAAACCCGAATTGGGAAGGAAACCCAAATTGTGGAGGAAATAAAAAAGAGAATAAAAATTTCGGGTTTGGTTGCTTATGGACCAGAAGAAGTTCGGATTGCCTCAGAGTATGGAGCTATAGAAAATTTAGTAATTGTTGACGGGGAATTACAAGAAGAACGAGGAGGAAGAAATCTGTGGAAAGTGGATGTAGATGAGATAATAGAAATGGTAGAGAAAAAAGGGGGAGAAATTACGATATTATCAAAAGAATATGGACCAGGAGGGGAGCTGAAAGGCCTGGGTGGAATTGCAGCACTTCTAAGGTTTCGTGTTAATTAATAAGTAAATATATTTTTTGTAAAAGATACAAACGATAGTTTGATACACAGTGAATTCTTTGTTATTTTTATGCGTGTACGGAATTGGCAGGATGTATTACAAGATCTTATTTCCAAAGATTCTGATCCACAAAAATGGCGTGCTATTTCGGGGATTCGTTCAGGGGGGATAGGAGAAGATTTGTATTTGTGCCATCCCGGGGCAGGGCTCTATCACCTCAAAACATATGCGAAGAATCCATTTGAAGTTCAAGGGGTCGGTGCGCAATTGGTACATAAAATTGATGAGGGGATTAGCGATCATTTTCCGAGAGAAGTAGATGGAAGATTTGCGATACACAAACCAATTTCAGAAGGGGTAGAAGTAAAAAAAGTTACCCAGCGCGTAGAAGAAACCTTACGTGCCCATGTTGATGCGCCTACGACTTCACTAGATTTATTTGAAGATGTAATGGTCGCCGTAGGATCTCCCGCGTATGGTCCGTTAGATTACAGAGGAATGGGTAGTCGTCCGGAATCACTAGACATGTTAGCGAAAGAATTTCATGATGTTAATAAAAAATTAGAACGGAAATTGGAAGAAATGATTAAGGATGATGAAATTGGAAGAGGCTTCGGATAGATTCTAGAAAATTCAGAAGGTTACAGAAACCAAAGTTGGAGAAAAAACGCTTATACGTGATGGAGGCATCGTCTTGACTATATCATGCCAGATGGAACGAGTAGCAAGGGTAAAAAGAATAAAACCATCCATGTTAAATGTAGAAGGTGCGGTGTTGCGGCATATCATATTAAGAAGGGTGTTTGTTCTAGCTGTGGGTTTGGTAAATCGGCTAAAATGAGATCGTACTCATGGCAATCTATGGCCGGTGACAGGTAGTACGGAAAAATAGATAAATTTTAATAAACTGATTAAAGGGGATAGACATGGTAAGCCATTAGATAGACCATGGATCCCATTATAAATGCGATGAGCCATAGTTTGTATGCAACTTTTCCAACTCTCCGATGAGAAGTTCCGGGGATTTCTCCAGGAGCGTATGTTAATCCAATAGTTAAAACATAAAATAATAGAGGTACGCAAATGACAGCAAGGAGTATATGGATTGCTAAGAAAGGCAGATAAATAAATAGATAAATATTTTCGGGGCCTCCAAATTCTGCAGGTCCAACGATGGCTACCCGGTATAGATATAAAATCAAAAATGTGGCAAATATGGTAAATGCTAGTAGCATTGTTTTGTTGTGGCGTTCTATATCTTTATTACGGATATAGGATACACCTTTTAAGATAGTTATAATTGCCAGGATACTAAGGAATGCATTGACATGAGGTATGACTTTGAGCACGGAGTCGGATCGAGGGAGGTATTCGGCAGGGAGGTACCCACCAGCAGCCCCGAATACAAGTGATAAAGATACAATGCTCAGGAGGGCAGAAACTAGAATAATATGGTCATGGACAAATTTCTTCACAAGAGGTAGCTAGTCAGAGGGGGGAATAAATCAATTGAAATGTATCGCGGAAGGCTACATCAAATGTTCGACGACTTCGCCGAACGCGCAACGACTTGTGACCGAATTGATCTTTATTTTAACTTTATGCCCTATATCTGTTTTTGGAATAAATATGATATACCCAGGCCCAATGCGCGCTATACCATCGCCTTCACTTCCTATATCCTCAATTAGCACTTCGAGGGTGTCGTCTATTGCAACAGGGGCGTCAGATACGTGGGAGGGGGTGGCATTGGTTTCCCCAGGTGATTTTGGCAAAAATAGGACTCGATAAGTGGCATCCGTATCGATATTAAAGGAGGGGGATTCTTGAGAGGGTAATTTTATAAAATGAGACTCATCATCGAGTTCAACTATACTGCTAAATAAATAGGAAAGTTCACGAGACATGTAAATACATCTTAATATAACGCTTGAGTATGGTTTTACCCTATCGGTGGGCAAGGGTAATTTTCAGAGAGATTTGTACATATGAGGGTGAAAATCGCGAAAACTGGACTAAAATTATTGATAATTGAAGAAAATTGTTTATGTACAGTTTATAAGTAAACAGGTGAAACATAGGAGTACGATGGTGAAAAAAGATGACAAACCACCATATTGGAATGGAAGATTTCCAAAAGGAGACCCGAAAGGGACTCTGAAGATTGAAAATGTGGTCGCTTCAACGGGTATTGATCAAGAATTGAATTTAGAGGCACTTGCGGCAGATCTACCGGGGACGGAATATGACCCTGATCGATTTCCAGGGTTAGTTTACCGCCTACAAGAACCAAAAGCTGCGTGTCTGATCTTCAGATCAGGGAAAATTGTGTCAACAGGTGCACAGAGTATTGATGATGTGCATGCAGCGGTGGAATTGACTTTTGACACTCTGAGAGCTTTGGGGATAGAAGTTCCAGGATCGCCCGAAATAAAAGTCCAAAATATTGTGACCAGTGGGGATCTAGGCCACCCATTGAATCTAAATGCGATTGCCATTAGTTTTGGATTGGAAAATATTGAATATGAACCTGAGCAATTTCCAGGGTTAGTTTACCGCCTACAAGAACCAAAGGTTGTTGTTCTTCTATTTGGATCGGGGAAAGTGGTCATAACCGGAGGGAAAAAACCAGAAAATGCAGAAGAAGCGATTGACAAAATTGTTTCTAAATTAACAGAATACGCCTTATTAGGCTAAGTATAGCAGAGATATAGAAATAGGCCCTCCATAGGGCAAAACGAAAGCACTTTTAACGGGTCGAGAGCTATCTCCTTGCGCGCGCAGGTAGCTAAGCCAGGCCAAAGGCGCAGGGTTGAGGGCTCTGTCTCGTAGGAGTTCCCAGGTTCGAATCCTGGTCTGCGCATGAAATTGCAGAATAAAATTATGGATATATTAAAAGAACTTAAAAATTTTCTAAGTTATATTTTATTGTTCATTATTCTATATATTTTCATTGGGATCATGATTAGTTTTGCATCCACTTTATTCCAAATTTCTCTTTCTTCGTTTGGCAACTTTCAGGTTATCTTTGCTCCAATTATTGCGGGAATTATCACAATTTGGCTATGGTGGCGAAAATAGAGATATAGAGCATATAATGGATCCTGGAGAGGAGATCTTCCTATATTCGATCGAGGAGCTTTTCGCCTGAGGGACTCTTAAGAACAAATATGGTTACACTAGTGTTCGATGGAAAAATGGGCGCCAGTGGCGATATGATAATTGCGGCACTTTTAGGAGTTGGGGCAAATGCAGAAGTATTGAGTCCAATAGAAGAAGGGCTAGGCGTGAAATATGATATAGAAGAATTAGTAGAACAAGGAATCGCAGCGAAACAGGTTCGGGTTACACGAGGGGGGAAGGTCATAGAGGGAGAAAGGTCTAGTAAGAATTTGAAAGATATAATAAAAGTGGTCGAATCTCTATCAATTTCAGAAAAGGTGGCTTCTGATGCGGTTGGTATATTCCAGCTGTTGGGAGAGGCTGAAGCAGAAGTACATGGGAAAAGGTTAGAAGAAATACACCTGCACGAAGTTGGAGCAGATGATGCGATTGCAGATATCGTGGGTACTTGTGTATTGATGGAAGATTTGGGTGTAAAGTCTGTAATAGTCCCTCCAGTATCGGTCGGAGAGGGTACGGTTAAAATGCAGCATGGAGAATATCCAATTCCAGCACCAGCGGTACTGGTTCTTGCTAAAAATGCAACTTGGTCGATACGGGGTGGACCTGTCGAACGGGAGTTATTGACTCCCACGGGGGCTGCAATACTAGTCTACTTTGGAGAGGGAGTTGAAAGAATACCTCCATTGGAAGTTATGAGAACGGGATATGGTATGGGACACCACAAGATAGAAGGTGTAGCAAACATATTGAGAGTAATAAGTGGAGAAATGAAGAATTTAGAAAAGGATGAAATTGTCTTGTTGGAGACGAACATAGATGATGTCAGTCCAGAGGTAATAGGAAATCTCTATGAAGTATTAGTAGAAGAAGGGGCAAGAGATGTCAC